>JALHSU010000227.1 GCA_022865345.1 Candidatus Zixiibacteriota bacterium | reverse complement strand
TCCTCATCTTCAATGGATTGGTTCTTTATGAAAGAGCTGTCTGGTGGAGAAAAGCAGGGGAAGTCTGTCAGGAGGTTATCCATCAAGCAGGTAAGATAATCAGCCTCTCTCCTCAGGATTCAGAAATCTATTTTGCCAATCTTCCTCAAAGGATAAATGGAGCCTATACTTTCCACATCGGTTTTGAGGAAGCGATTTCTATTTTTTACCCTGAATCGAGAGTGAAAGTTTATGATCTGGGACTGCTTAAGGATGATGAGCTTGAGGCTTTGAGAGGCAAGTACAAGGGGGGAATCTATATTTTCAAAGCGAAAGGTTTTGAGAAATTATTTTAGTGGTAGGGGCGAGATTTCCTCGCCCTCCTCTATTTAAATAAAGAAAGCAAGGCTAAAAGCCCTGCCCAATATCTCCCTCTCCTTCCCAAGGAGAGGGTTGGGGTGAGGTTAATTCTGACTCATCCTGGTAAACCTGAAGGTTTACACTCCACCCCATCTTACATCTTTCGTCTTACTTCTTACCTTTTTTCATGTCTGTTATGAGACCTGGGCCACCTCTTTTTTCACTCCATGATACCTGTGCAGATAGACTATAAAGGCGGTTCCCTGGCCCAGTTTACTTTTGCATTCTATTCTTCCATTTAGATTGGCAACTATCCTCTGAACGATGGCTAAACCCAGGCCGGTTCCGGTTTTTTTGGTAGAATAAAAAGGTAAAAAGATTTTTCCCATCTGCTCTTCAGGTATACCATTCCCCTGATCTAGGACAGCCAGAGGCAGGAAGAGATCTTCCTTCAGCTTCTCTTTTCTATAATTTCGAATGATCTCCAGATCAGAAGGCATACAGGTGATTATCAGCTCATTTCCCTTTTCCTCCATTGCCTCCAGGGCGTTCACCAGGAGATTTAGCAGGAGCTGTTTGAGCTGATTTTCCTCTGCCAGAATATAGATCGGGAAGTCACCCAGCCTTTTTCTTAGGTCTATTCTTGCCTGATAGGAGGGATGTTTTTTCGCGATCTCGATAACCTCATCCACAATTCTCCCCAATTCGACTTTTCCTAAGGGGGTCTCTCCCAATTTGGCGTACTGGAGGAACTCGGTTAAGATCGTATTTAATCTGCTGCTTTCCTTGATAATCAATTCTAAGAGTTTGTTATTTTCCCCTTCAAGATTTAATTCGTTTTTCAAGACCTCAACCGAGCCGGAAATTGAGGCCAGGGGATTCCTGATCTCATGTGCGATTCTGGCAGAGAGTTCACCGACAGTGGCCAAACGGTCTTGAATTCTCATCTTTTCCTCTATCTTTTTCGCTTCAGTTAGGTTTTGAAATACGGCGATCACTCCTCTCTTTTTGTTACTTTTCCCCTGGAGGATAGAGGTACTTATGCCCAAAGGAATTTTTTGTCCCAACTGGTTTCTGATATATAGTTCACTTCTGAAGTCGATCTGCTCAGTATTTAACGCCTGCTCCAACTTTTCACACAGTTCCGGCATTCTGCGGTTAAAGACTTCTTTGAAATTTTTGCCCTTCAGCTCTCTGGCTGAATATCCCAGGATCTCCTCTGCCGTCTGGTTGTAATAGATTATCCTGCCCAGTGTGTCTACGGTGATAAGCCCGCTGTGCATATGCTGGAGTATGTCATCCGTCTCCATTTTCATCCGGTCCAGTTCCAGCGAGACCAGGGAAAGCTCCCGCCCCTTTACTTTTAAGCGTTCAGAAAGGTAGCCGCTCAAAAAAGCAATCAGGTAAAAAGAACAGAGATATAAGAATATCCTGTAAAAATCAGGGTCATTTAACTGATAGATATTTTTTATCCAGTCGACCGACAGTAGATTTTTAAAAGCGAAAAGATTACCCCAGATGATGGTTGAGGCGTATCCCAGGCTGGATAAAGTTGCCACAAGCAAGGCGCCTGCCAGATTGTAAAACAGGCTGGCCGACACTATGGTCAGAAGAAAGAGGATAGCAAAGGGGCTCTCCGCTCTACCGCTTGCAGCCATTATGCCGGTTTCCACCAGGACCTCGAAGATCAACTGAAGAACGACCACTCCCTTGAACAACAGTTCAGAGTTAAGTTTTTCTTTGAACAACAGGAGCATAAGCAAAGCGAAGGTTGTCAGGCTATAGCAGAGAAAGGGAAAAAAAAGCTCTTTCGAAACTTTGAAGTACAGGATTACTGTCAAAAGTATAAAAACGTAAATCAATAGCCTGAAGAAAAGCGGAAGAGAGATCTTAGCAGGCTCTGGTGTTCTTTTTTTGGAGTTCATTGCAGTCGGGAAAAAACTGTTTGCCTAAAAAACTGCCCTGGTTTTACCCAGGGCAGGAGATCGTCAATCATTAAGCCATTTTGTTTTCTTATCCAATTTTACCTATGATATCGAACATAGGCAGATACATGGAGATCAGGATGCCTCCCACTATGCCGCCCATAAAGATGATCACCACCGGCTCGATAATCGAGGTCAAGGCTGAGACAGCCGCATCCACTTCCTCCTCGTAGAAATCTGCTATCTTGCTAAGCATATCATCCAGTCCTCCGGTCTTTTCTCCAACTGAGATCATCTGGGTTACCATAGGAGGAAATACCCCGGTCTCTTTCAAAGGCTGGGTTATAGTTTCTCCTTCAGCAATAGCGACAACCGATTTCTTTATGGCATTCTGGATAACTTTGTTACCAGCAGTCTTGGCAGTGATGTCCAGCGCCTCCAGTATCGATACTCCAGAGGAGATCAAAGTTCCGAGGGTGCGGGTAAATCTGGAAATTGCGCTTTTCCTTAAAAGATCACCGATTAAGGGAAGCTTCAAAAGGAGTTTATCGATAGTCAAACGGCCCTGATCGGTCCGCACATAGAACCTGAACCCAACTGCAGCCAGGGCCAGGAAAATCAACCCGGCCAGAAAGTTGGCTCTTAAGAAATGACTTAAACCTAAGACGAATTTTGTAGGTCCTGGAAGCTCAGCTCCAACCCCGGAAAACATTTTGGCGAAGATGGGCACAATGTAAGTAAGCATTAAGGTAGTAGCTCCTATAGCCACTATAAGGATAACAGCAGGATAGATCAGAGCGCCCCTTACCTTTCGCACCAAAGCATCAGCCTTCTCGCGATAGACGGCTAACCTTATAAGGATGGAATCCAGAGCTCCTCCTATCTCACCGGCATCCACCATGTTTACATAAAGATCATCGAAGGTCTTCTTGTGCCTGGATAGAGCTTCAGCTAAAGTGGTGCCTGCCTGGACACTTTCCTTGACCTGTCCGATCACTTTTCTCATCCCTGCAGAATCGCTCTGCTGAGAGAGTATCTCCAGACATTGAACCATGGGAAGTCCTGCCCCGATCATGGTAGCGAACTGGCGGGTAAACCTGGAGATGTGAACTTTTTTAATTTTTTTACGGCCAAAGCTGAGTTTGATGCTGGATGGCTTTTTTATCACCGAGCTTACCAGGATCTTATTATTGCGCAGAAGCTTTTCCAGCTCGCCCCGGTCTCTGGCTTTAAGCTCTCCGGAAACAGATGTTCCGGCTAAGGTCTTTCCTTTGTATTCGAAGATAGGCAATTTACTCCTCCTTCATTTCAAAAAAATCACACCAGGTTAGAGATCTGCTCCTTTTTGGACAAGAGCTCATTCAACTCCTGAGGGTTCGAACTTCTCCCTATTGCATCTCCAATCGTTATCTTATGGGTCAGATAAAGCTCTGCTAAGGACTGATTCATAGTCTTCATACCATATTTCTGCCCTGCCTGCATCATAGAGTAGATCTGATGGATTTTGTCATCCCGGATCAAAGCCCGGATAGCCGGGGTGCATACCATTACCTCCAGTGCCAGGACCCTGCCACCACCAATCTTGGGAATCAGTTGCTGGGTTACCACTGCCTGTAAAACAAAAGAAATGGTAACTCGCACCTGTTCCTGCTGATTGACCGGAAAAACATCGATTATCCGATTCATCGATTCAACGCAGGAGTTAGTATGCAGAGTAGCAAAAGCCAGATGTCCGGTTTCGGATATGTTCAAAGCCGCTTCCATGGTCTCCAGGTCCCTCATTTCACCAATGAGCACTACATCCGGGTCCTCCCGCAAGGCATATTTCAGAGCAGAGGCAAAGGAAGTTGTATCCGAATAGACTTCTCTCTGGTTAATAAGGGCGCAGTTATGGCGGTGCAGGTATTCTATCGGATCTTCAACCGTGATGATGTGACAATGCCTCTCTTTATTGATTTTATCGATAAGGGCAGCTAAGGTAGTCGATTTACCGCTACCTGTTGGCCCGGTGATTAATACTAATCCTCTGGGCAGATTAGCAAATTCAATTGCCACTTTAGGCAGTCCCAGTTCTTCAAAGCTGGGTATGTGGTGAGGGATCATCCGTAAAGCAACTGCTACGTTTCCTCTCTGCATAAATACGTTACATCTGAACCGGCTGAGATTCTCTATTCCAAAAGAAAGGTCTAACTCGCTTTTTTCCTCGAACTTCTGACGCTGCTTCTCGCTCATAATGGAGTAAGCCAGTTTCTTCGTGTCCTCAGGAGTCAGAAGATCATGGCTGGTCTTAATCAGTTTGCCGTCAATTCTCATCTGCGGAGGGCTTCCCACGGTCAGATGAAGATCAGAAGCATTCTTTTTGACCATCGTTTCTAAAAGTTCTCTTAAGCCTACCATAGGTTCTCCATGGGTTTAAGGAATGAAAATTGCTTAATCCAAGTTCTGGATTGTTCTTTTACTATTATCGACTTTCGGGTAAAATTCTTTATTAGAACTGGTGTAAAAAGAAAAGCTGTCTATAATGTTAAAGAGTGTAATTTCCAATGACTTATATAGAGATATGGTCCATTCTCCGTTTGCCTAATTCTCTTTCAGGTTAGGGTATCTTCTTGTAGTAGAATGAGGTAGAACAGGCACCCTGCCTGTTCATTTACTTTAAGACACAACCCATCTTGAGGGCAAGATGGGTCTACCGATAGGTGCTTGGCTGGTAACTACAGGTAGACCCGCCTTGCCCACAAGGCGGGTCTACTCTCATCAAGTGGCTGAGCGAGATATATCCCAATTAAAGTCATACCCCCTGGGTGCGGTTGTCTCCCCCTACACCACTTTTTCTGTTTACAAATCTCATCTCAAAGATTAGATTTTGACTGACGTTTAACTTTTTATCATTATGAGCCAGAGAAAAGTCGCTTTATTTACCGTAGGATGTAAGCTAAATCAGTACGAGACCGAATGGATGGGGGAGAGTCTGGAAAAAGCAGGTTTCGTAAGGGTTGGTTTCTCTGAGCAGGCAGATTTATATATAATCAATACCTGCACTGTAACGGCTCAGAGTGATTATTCATCAAGACAGGCTATTTATCGAGCTTTTAGAAGGTCCCCAGGCTCTAAGATTGCTGTAGTGGGCTGCTATTCTGAAGTCGAGCCGGATTTGCTGAATAAATTGCCAGGAGTTGCTCTGGTCTTAGGGAATGAAGAGAAGAAAAGTATTGGAGAGGTTATTCTGGAGAGATTGTACAGCGAGACATCAGAGATAATAGAACAAAAGAACGGGATTGCTGGAAGATTTAAGCATACCCGTGCCCTGGTGAAGATTCAGGATGGATGCAATGAAAATTGCTCTTATTGTATAGTTCCTAAGGCTCGCGGAAGGGAAAGATCCAGAGATGCAAAGGAAATCGTTGATGAGATAAAGGGATTAGGGGATAAAGGGTTCAAGGAAGTGGTGCTGACTGGTGTTCACATTGGTAAATATTCACAGGACGGAATGAACCTTACTGCTCTTCTAAAGAGAATCTTAGCCGAGACGCAAGTAGAGAGGGTCAGGTTAAGCTCGATCGAGCCAAAGGAGTTAGATGGGGAATTGATAGAGCTTTTATCTCAGGAGAAAAGGCTCTGCAGGCACATGCATCTGCCTCTGCAAGCTGGAAGTAACGAGATTCTAAAAAGGATGAGAAGGAATTATACGGTGGAGGAATACAGGGATTTAATTCAAGAGGTCTTTGACAGGATTGAAGGAGTGACCTTAGGTGCGGACGTTATGGTTGGTTTTCCAGGAGAAAGCGAAGAGGATTTTGAAAAGACTCGCGGATTTATTTTGTGCTCACCCCTTTCTTATCTTCACGTCTTCAGTTATTCGGATAGAAGGGAAACCTTAGCCTCGGAGATGAGAGATAAACTAACGCCTCAGGTGATTCATAAGAGGAGTGAAATTCTTCATCAGATCGGTAAAGAGAAATGGGAAAAACATCTGGAACGCTTTACCGGAAAAAAGATGGAGATTTTAGTGGAGGGCACTAAGGACAAGAAAACTGGCAGGTTGATTGGGTTGACAGATAATTATATCCGCGTCCTGATGGAAGGTGATGATGGGCTAAAGAACAAAATCCTGCAGGTCAAAGTGGTCAAAAGGGAAGGGAAATTTCTCATAGGTGGGAGGTGAGCATTTCAACAGGAATCGATAAAAATTTTACCGAGATAAAGCTAATTCTTGCCCGGACAATGTCAGAACTTTTCGGGAATTTACTGGTGGAGAATGGCTGTAAAGGATACGTCACAGAGGAAAAGGGAAGGGATAAGATTGCTTTAAAGGGGTATCTTAAAGGTAAACTAAAGGCTGAATCTTTACTCGACAAGGTGAACAAATATGCCGAATCGCTCAGAAAACTTGATAAAAACGATATAGAGATCAAGGTCGAGTTAACAGAAATAAAAGAGGAGGACTGGTCAAAAAAATGGAGAAGAACTTTTAAGCCAATTCGGGTGACAGATAGAATTGTTGTCAAACCGAGCTGGATCAAGAAAAGATTTCCTCAGAAGCTTGTGATCGAGATGGAACCCAAGATGGCTTTCGGAACCGGAGAACACTCCACTACCAGGCTCTGTTTGAAAGCAATAGAGAAATATCTAAAAACTGGTGACCGGGTTTTAGACCTGGGGACCGGAAGCGGTATACTGGCTATCGCGGCGGCTAAATTG
>JALHSU010000226.1 GCA_022865345.1 Candidatus Zixiibacteriota bacterium | reverse complement strand
TTACCGGAAGTATATATCCCTGAAAATCAAGGCTGGTGGAGATAAACTCAGAGGGAAGAATGATAATAGTGGCTGAATTTCCCAGTATCAGGAGCAGAAAAAAAATAAAGAGTTTAAAATGTTTTCTTAGCAGGAAGAAAAAGCCTGTCAAACTGAGAAGAAAAGGTAAAAAGGTAAATTGTGAATAGATCATTATCCAGGCATCTTTAATTCTTTCCACCAGCGTGTAATTCAGGGTAAGTCCGATTTGCTTTACAGATTTCAAAGCCAATGCGGAGGTAACCACCTTTTCCAGACTGGCCGGATTTCCCCAATTCAAGGCTGGACTGTTGAGCGCTCTTAAAGGAAGATAAAGATAGATGCTGCAACCCAAAAGAAAGAAGATGAGAAAAGCTCCCAGGCTTTTTGGCTTTAGAAGACCGAATGTATCATAACTAACAAAAAGGTAGATGAAGGCTGGAAGAGTTGAAAGCAGGGTGACATTGTGACTTGCCATGCCCAGACCAAAGATGAAGAAGAACAGATAGAGCCAGCGAGGATTTTTCTGATGATTTTTTTCTTCCGCGATGTGATTTAACCCGCAATAAAACAGGAGAATAAAGATTAAGCCGTTTAAAGAATAAACCTCTGCCCTTATTCCCTGAATCCAGAAAGCAAAGTTTAATCCAGCGACGAAGAGGGTCATAATCAGGACGATGAAAAGCATTTTTGTATCGCCTGTAAGTCCTGAAAAGAAAGTCCGAAACAGTTTTAAAAGTAGAAGAGCAAAAAAAGACAGGCTGAGAGCCGCAAATACACCGGAGAGAAAATTCAGTTTAAAGGATAGAGAAAACAATGGCAAAAAGGAAAATAATTTGCCCACCAAAATATACAGAGGGAAACTGGGAGGATGAGGGATACCCAAAATGGCTACTGCTGCGACAAACTCCGCACTATCCCACCAGAAAACCGTGGGGCAGCAAGTCCTCCAGTATATCAAAAGAAAAAATGCGAATATAAGGACTCCCAGTATCCAGGTATTCCACTTGAAGGGCGTATCGGATGAGACCTTGGTTTCAGGCTTGATTCCGTCTGATAACTTTGTGTTCGTGTTCGCAGGTCCTGTCACTTTTCCCGAAACCGACATTTTCATTCGTACTGATCCGTGCCGGGTGCGATTTCGATTTTTAGTTCTCTCTGAGATTCTTCTCATTTCTCTTTAAGATTGTATCTCTCTATTTTGCGGTAAAGGGTTGAAGCATCTATTCCCAGTATCTGGGAAGCTTTGGTCTTCTGCCAGCCGGTCTGGTTCAAAATCCAGAAGATATAAGCTTTTTCTATCGACTCTAAGGTGGGCAGCTCTGGCTGGGAGGATTGGACCAGCCCCAGGGGTTTATTTTCTACAACATTCTGGGGGAGTGAATTCAGATCTATCGTTTTTCCCGAGGAAAGTATCACCGCCCTTTCAATGGTGTTCTCCAGCTCCCTGACGTTTCCGGGCCAGGAATAGCTGGTCAAAAGCTCCAGCGTATTCTGAGTGATTTCCTTTTCCTCGATCCCCAGTTTGTCGCAATACTTTTTTATGAAGAACTTGATTAAAAGCTCGGTGTCTCCCTTTCTTTCTCTTAAAGGCGGGATATAAATGGGAATGACGTTCAGGCGGTAATACAGGTCTGACCTGAAATTCCCTAATTTCACTTCTTCTTCTAAATTGGCATTAGTGGCAGTGATCAGTCTTACGTCGACCTCAACCGGTTTGGTACCTCCAACCGGGGTGAATTGCCTTTCTTCTAAAACCCTTAACAGCTTTACCTGAATTGCAGGAGAAGTCACCCCGATTTCATCCATAAAGAAAATTCCTCCATCTGCCACTTTAAACAGGCCGTCCTTATCCTTTATCGCTCCGGTAAAGGAGCCTTTCACATGCCCGAAAAGCTCGCTCTCTAAAAGAGCCTCTGGCAGTGTGGCACAATTGATGGTGACAAATGGTTTCCCTGCCCTGCTGCTGAGCTGATGGATAGCTTTGACCACCAGTTCCTTTCCGGTTCCGCTTTCGCCCCGGATTAAGACTGTGCTATCTGTATCCGCGATCCTCTCGACCAGTTTCTTCAGTTGAAACATCTCCGGAGAATTGCCGATCAGACTTTGCAGCCCGTATTCTTTTTTGAGCTGTCTTTTTAAATTGACATTTTCCTCAGCGATCCTCTTCTGGGTTAAAGATTTCTTAATGGCTATCTTAATCTCATCTACCTTAAAAGGTTTGGTGATATAGTCAAATGCTCCTTTTTTCAGAGCTTCAATAGCCGTGTCAACTGAAGCATAAGCTGTCATAACGATGAAGTTGATATCCGGATGAATGGACTTTGCTCTGGATAGAAGCTCCAGACCATTCATCTCCGGCATCATCAGATCTGCAATCACCAGATCATAATCCTTGCTCTTCATCTCCTCCAGAGCTTCTTTGCTGCTTACAGTGGAAGTAACGTCATATCCTTCCTTCTGCAGCATAATCTGCATAAACCGGCACATGCTCTCTTCATCATCAATTACCATTATCTTGGCGTTTTCCATTCTCTCCCCTTAAACTATAAAAACCGCGATTTGCTATTGGCTTTTCGCTTTTTGCTCTTGACTTTAGACTTTAGACTATAGCCTTAAGCCTGCCTTTATACTATCGGCAAATCAGGGCCTATCTTCATTCTGGAAAGCGAGATGTCCTAAAGTCGAGTTGTGGCTGAGACCGATTAGAATTTTCTGAAGATTCAAGAAAGGTGTGAGATGAATTAAGGTGTACCTCCATAGGTTAGAACACGACCATAAAAATCAAGGAGGGTCTACACCGAAGCAAAATCCGCTTGACTTACTGAATTTTCTGACTAATTTACTAATGTAATGCCACAATCTAAGCTCGGGGGAAGCAGAGTGGTTCTTTTGTAAATCAAACCAAACCTCTATAATGGAGGTTTCTATGTTCAAGCCTTCTTTGGTGTTTATTCTTGTCTTCCTGTTTGCTCTTCCCCTTTTCGCTCAAACTGTTGATACGGTTTGGGTAAGAGGATACAACGGTCCGTGCGACGACTATGATGAAGCTCTTGCCATAACAGTAGATGGTTCTGGCAATATCTACGTAACTGGATTGAGTAGTGGCACTGGCACGAGCCTCGACTATTGCACTATTAAGTACTGTCCGAATGGAGACACTGCCTGGGTGAGAAGATACAATGGACCAGGAAATGGCGACGATGCGGGTCTTGACATAGCGGTCGACGGGTCTGGCAATGTCTTGGTGACAGGAGTAAGTCTTAATGCCAGTCAAAGTACACCTCTTATAGCTACCATAAAGTACTATCCTAATGGAGACACTGCCTGGATAAGAACATATAATGAACCAGGTTTAAGTGAACCTTATGCGATGGCAGTAGACCGTCAACGCAATGTCTACGTGACCGGGCTGTGGACGTCCTCTGACCAGAGTTGGGACCAAGATTGTGTCACGATTAAGTATGACTCATTGGGAAACGAAGTGTGGATTAGGAAGTATAATGGAGCTAATAATCAAGACGGGGCTACTGCTATAACTGTAGATGATTACGGGAATGTCTATATTACTGGTTATAGCATAGGAAACGGAACTTCGCAGGACTACGCTACCATAAAATATTATCCAAATGGCGATACCGCCTGGGTGAGAAGATACAACGGACCTGGCAGCAGCTCTGATATTGCTTCTGCTATAGCAGTAGATGGTTCTGGCAATGTTTATGTGACAGGACTGAGTTACGGTGGTGGGTCTAACAACTATGGCTATGCCACCATAAAGTATAACTCAAATGGAAGTGAACTCTGGGTAAGAAGATACGACGGACCGGGAAACGACTGGGATGAAGCTTGGGCTATAGCAGTAGATGGTTCTGGCAATGTTTGTGTTACCGGATACAGTTACGGCAGCGGGACATCCACGGACTATGCCACCATAAAGTACTACCCCAATGGCGATACTGTCTGGGTAAGAAGATACAACGGACCTGGGAATGGCGGTGATTT
>JALHSU010000225.1 GCA_022865345.1 Candidatus Zixiibacteriota bacterium | reverse complement strand
GATGGATATTTATTGAGATTTTCACAGGATATAGGAATCAAAGAAGTCATTAGTTAAACGAGTTGTGGCGCAACATCGCCCAACAAAGCGTAGACGCTCCGGCGCTCCGCGCCTCCGGGCTTCGCCACATTTTTGACTACGTTTCGCTACGCCAAAAACGTCGTCTACGCTCGGACGTTATCTGCAATTGCTTAGAAGAAGGTCCGGAGGTTTCCTATGTATTATATTTCAACCATAGTTTCTAGAATAATATCTGTTGCCGGGGCAGTAATTATACTGGCACTTGCGGTTCTGGTTGTTATTCGCCTGGCCCTAGTGTGATAAGCAGCCCCCAGAGTTTTCCGGAGGGCTAAACCCCAATACCGATACCAAATTAAGCAGAAGCTTGTATCCCTTACTAAAATAGGTACATAGCACTAAAAGTGGCTCTGCTTCTATGATATAAGCAAGCAGTATTTTCCAAAATCCGTAGCTTTCTATAGTGATTTTTTATCTTCAGGTTTATCAAAATAAAGTTTTATCTCTTCCAAAATCCGTTACCTGCTTTGGAGACAGAATTCGTTGCTTTTTAAAATTTAATCTTTGCCTCTATAGGACTGAATTCATAATAAATTTTCTTATCAAACCAGGCACAACCACAATCTATATCACCCTGGCAAACATAGATGTCGAAAACGGTATGAAGTCATTTAAAGGGTTTTTATAAATTGCTTTTTAGTGTTAAAATTTTCCGCATAGGGTAAATAAATAAAAAACATAAAAAAGAAGCTAATCTTAAAACAGAAAATATTAACAGTAAATTATTATTATCTTATTATACGAGGAGATAATTATGAATCGCCTATACCTATTGAGTTGGTACTATCAAGGTCAGGACGGTGAAGCCGATGCCCGCGGCTTCTTCGGAAAATTGCGTGAGGGAATAGAAAAGGGTAAGAAGTTCCCCTTCGATTGCCCGTCTGAGGTGGGTCTGGTGCATTGCAAGGTTGATGAACATTGGTGTGTTGGCGTTCTGGTAATGCGCGGTACAGAAGGAGACGACAGCGTTGAACAGACCAGCAGGCTTCACAAATGGTTCGAGGAATGTGATGCGGACTTCTCTGGCACAGATAAAACGGGGGAACGGGTGAGCCATCCATCAGTTGAAGGAACGCTTCAGAGTCGCTATGGTAGCCATTACACATGCGTAGAAGTATTTGATCCACTTTCCATAGTTCTGGGGGATATAGGAGATGCAAGAACTGTAGAACCTCTGATTAAGGCTTTAAAGGATGTAAAGAGTGATGTCCAATGGAGTGCAGCAGAAGCTCTTGGGAAGATAGGCGAACCAGCCGTAGGGCCTCTAATTGAGGCTTTAAATGATGAAGATAGAAGTGTCCGAAGTGGTGCAGCAAGGGCTCTTGGGAGGATAGGAGATAAAAGAGCTGTAGAGCCTCTGATCGAGGCTTTAAAGGATAAAGATCCCAATGTCCAAAGGCTGGCAGCATGGGCTCTTGGGAATATAGGAGATAAAAGAGCCGTAGAACCTCTAATTGAGGCTTTAAAGGATGAAGATTGGGATGTCCGAAGTAATGCAGCAGAAGCTCTTATAAAGATAGGAGACGAGAGAGCTGTAAAATCTCTAATTAAGGCTTTAAAAGATGAAGATTATAATGTCCGGTGGAGGGCAGCAGAAGCTCTTAGGATGATTAAAGATGCAAGGGCTGTAGAACCTCTAATGGAGGCCTTAAAGGATAAAGTTTGGAATGTCCGAAAGTGGGCAGCAGCAGCTCTTGGGAGGATAGGAGATACTAGAGCAGTAGAACCTCTAAGAGAGGCTTTAAAGGATGAAAATATCTATGTCCGATTTTGTGCAGCAGAAGCTCTTGGGAAGATAAGGAAGTGATATTGATCCTCGAAGCAGTAGTTACACTCGGTCTCTTTGCGTTGTTCCACTGACTACTATACACCTTGCCCCAATGTGATGAGTTACCCCCAGAGTCCTCCCGGAGGTGCTCAACCCCTATACCGATACCAAAATCAGGCTATAGTTTACATTCCTTGATAAAACAGAGCATGTGGTACTGAAAGTGGCTCTGCTTCTATGATATAAGCAAGCAGTATTTTCCAAAATCCGTAGCTTTCTATAGTGATTTTTTATCTTCAGGTTTATCAAAATAAAGTTTTATCTCTTCCAAAATCCGTTACCTGCTTTGGAGACAAAATCCGTTACTTATTTTAAAGTTTTACCCTTGCACTAGTAGGGCTAATCTCATAATAAATTTTCTCATCAAACCAGGCACCACAACAATCTACATCACCCTGGCCAACATAGATGTAGAAAACGGCATGAAGTCATTCACAGTTATAGCTTAAAACGCAAAAAACTGCCTGATAGAAGCCGTAAAAATATCACTTAATAGATTATTTCCCTGGCTAACAGATTCAAACCTCTCAAATCGCATATTTTAAAGGACCTATATCCAGGGGCCTAAGCCGGCACCTTAAATTACTAAAGCCAGGAGGCTTGTAAGTTAAAAATTTAATTATTTGTTGACAGATACTACTTATAAGTAGTATAGTTATTTTGAGAGTGAAAGATGAAAGGTAAAATTTCTTATATTAAAAGTGAGCAAAGAAAAATAGCCAGGCTTGTGACAGGTAAATTTCCAAAATACTATCTGACCGGAGGAACAGCGCTATCTTTTTATTTCGATCACAGGTTTTCTCAGGACTTGGATTTTTTTACCCAGGATTATAGAAAAGAGGATCCGGATCAAGTAATGAGCTTTGTTTCTAAAGAAAGTGGTTTTGACTTTAAGTTAGAGGCTGAGCAAGACGACCCCAGGCTAGTACCTATGAAGGTTTATTCTTTAGGCCTTAAGAGACGGTGTGTTTTAAAGATAGATTTTGTCCAGGATTTCGAGAAGAACATCAAAAGAATAAAAAATGGGATGCATTCCCCGGAAGATATCTACTGCAGAAAAATATCTGCTGGCATAGGAACAGCCAAAAAACAAGATACAACCGGCAGAATAATTAGTGCCGGCCGGCATAGTGTAAAAGACTTATTTGATCTCTACTATTTATCAAAACATCACAGGGCCCTGTCAGAATTTTTCTTTAAATATTTTCCCTACGGTAAAGCAGAAGCTATTGTTGCCTGGTACAGGGGATTTAACCGGATGGACTTAAAAATTGAGCTCCTGGATTTAGTTCCGGAAGTTGATACTGTAAGAGTAATAACACATTTGGATGATGAGAATTTAAAGAGAATACCGGAGAGGCTAATTTGAGGTGATAAAAAATGAAAACAAACTGGCTGTG
>JALHSU010000224.1 GCA_022865345.1 Candidatus Zixiibacteriota bacterium | reverse complement strand
TTGACCTTGAGGCTGATGTCAGCTTTACTATCTGCTTAATCCGCTCCATTAGCTGTGAAAGATTTATTTTCCTTGACTTTTTCAATTTTTAGGTTATAAATTGTAGTGATTTCGAGCATACTAAAGACGTAGAATCTAGCAAGCCTTTCGCCTTAAAAAGGAGACAAAAATGACGAAGAAGTTGTTAATTTTAGTGATTTCGATTTTGGGTTGTATATTGTTATACACTTTTAGTGCATTATCACACTCTCCTACAAATAACCGCACGCCCTGGTCGATGTTCCGTCACAAGGAAACTCACAGCGCGATCTATACTCTTACTAGTTCACAGAATCGTCCTGATACTACTTCACAGAATCTTGCTGATGCGAATGCTGATGACTTAAGGAACGTACAAGATGTTATCTATATGATTAATTATTTGTTTAAAGGTAGCGGTAAGCCGCCGGGATACCCGAACTATAACCCAGATGTAGACCCTCCTCCTGATCCTCTGGAAGTTCTGCTTCATGGAGATGCAGGTAATGATTGTAAGTTTAGCGTATCAGATGTTATCTATATGATTAATTTTATGTTTAAAGGTGGTCCTGCGCCAGAGTATTACTCTCCAGGTGGTTATAACCCTCCCCCAACTTATCAAGAGCAATGTTGTTGTTGTGTATATGGTCATGACCCCACTAAATGCGATACTAGTAGATGTAGTTCTAGTAAATGTCCCTGAGCTTTTCAGCTTGTAGATCAACCATTCCGAAGGGTGGTTGACATTTTTCTGTGTCAAGCAGTCCTGTGGTTCGACTTTGCCCTTCGGTCTGAGCTCAGGGTCGAAGACTCATCACCCTGAGCTTGTCGAAGGGCGGACATGCTTGACCTACAAATTTGAATCCCAGCTTGAGGATAAGGTGAGCTATGAGTTGGAGTGCAAAAGCTTGCTTTTGCTCGCATCAGCAAGCTGATGCACTTCTACAACTTATACTTCTCCATCCTGTATAGCAAAGTCGGTCTTGATATACCTAAGTATTTTGCTGCCTGGGTCTGGTTTCCACTGGCTTTTTCCAGGGCAATTTTTATAAGCTCTTTTTCCACCTCTTCTAAATCAATTCCTTCTTCCGGCAGGTCCATAACCACGTTTCCAATTCTTTTCTCCCCTTTCCAAATCTTTTCAGGCAGGTTTTCTTTTTTGATCATACATTCCTTTTTTAAAACTAAAGCTCTTTCGATAGTATTCTCTAACTCCCTGACATTCCCGGGCCAGGAATAGTTCATCAGGGAATGCATTGCCTCATCTTCAATTTGACAATCGGTATCTCCGAACTTCTTAAGGAAATGCTCGATCAAGCTCGGAATATCCTCTTTTCTTTCTCTTAAAGGAGGCAGGGTAATGGAAATAACGTTCAGCCGATAATAGAGGTCTTCTCTGAACTTCTTATCCTTAACTAATCTTTCTAATTCCTGATTAGTAGCCGCTATGATGCGCACATCTATCTTTACAGGTGAACTTGAGCCGACTCTATCAATCTCCCTTTCCTGAATTGCCCTTAAAAGTTTTGCCTGCATCTCCGGTGACATCTCAGCTATCTCATCCAGGAACAAGGTCCCCTCATCTGCCAGCTCGAATTTACCTTCCCGGTCTTTTATCGCCCCGGTAAAAGAACCCTTCGTATGCCCGAAAAGCTCACTTTCTAAAAGAGTGGGTGGAATAGCCGCACACTGAACCGCAACAAAAGGTCCTTCTGCGCGAGGACTATGATAATGAATTGCCTTGGCAACCAACTCCTTTCCAGTCCCGCTTTCGCCTAAGATAAGAACATTCGAATTTGTGCCAGCCACTAATGAGATAAGCTCAAACACCTTTTCCATTTTCGGACTTTTTCCGATGATATTTTCGAATTTGTATTTCTCAGTCAACTGGCTTTTTAAACTTATGTTCTCTTCCTTGAGAGACTTCAACTCTAAAGCCTTTTTGACAATTAAGCCCAGCTCCTCCTGGCTAAAAGGCTTGGTGATGTAATCGTATGCTCCTGCCTTCATCGCCTCAACTGCACTATCGATGGTGCCAAAAGCGGTGATCATGATGAATGGTACCTCGAGCTTGATTTTCTGAGTTTCTCTTAAAAGCTCCATCCCTCCCATTTCCGGCATAGAGAGGTCAGAGATGATCAAATCCGCATCCTTTTCCTTGAGAAATGACAGAGCCTCTTTCCCATTGGGAAAAACATATACTTCGAATCCTTCCCCTTTGAGACTGTATTCCATAATCCGGGAAAGGCTCGGATCATCTTCAGCCAAAACGATTTTACTTTTTCTCATCTTTTTCCTCCCCCTTTAACCGGGAAAATAAGGGTAAACGTGGTTCCCTTGCCCAAGTAACTCTCGACCTTTATTTCTCCTTTATGATTTTGAACTATCCTTTCGACTGTTCCCAAGCCCAATCCTGCTCCATTCTCTTTGGTGCTGAAAAAAGGGGTAAAGATATTTTCTTCAGTTTCTTCAGACATCCCTTTACC
>JALHSU010000223.1 GCA_022865345.1 Candidatus Zixiibacteriota bacterium | reverse complement strand
TTCAGCTTTTCCAGATTCTTTTCCCTTGACAGCCGGGCGGCGCACAGAACATCCTCACGGTCAATCCTTTTGTCGATAATCTTCCACATCCTTTCAGTCCCGGCTTCAGGGGCTAAGGTCAAAGTCCTAAGTCCAGACTTTATCAGGATATCTAAAAGCCCGGGAGTAACCTTGTCCACCCGCAGGGACGAAACCCCTATCTGGTAACCTTTCTGGTACAAATCACAACAAAGCTCCTCTAAAAAAGGCAAATCCGAGACCATTGAGCCTAAAAGACCAACAGACTTCGAATCACCCGCATACTTTTCAATCTCTGAAATTATCTTTTCCTTTTTATGCGGCCTGAAGGGCTTGTATAAATGCCCCACCGCACAGAACCTGCATTTCCAGGCACATCCTCTTGCGGTTTCGACAATGAACATATCCTTAAAATGAGAAAGAGGAGTGACAATCGAAGAATAAGTCTCAATTTTTTCGAGATTGGCTTTTCGGTTTTCGATCTTAGCGGGGAACCCTTTTTCAATTTTATGTCCTTTCAAAAGACCCTTTTCATCATAGACCGGCTCATAAGATTCTGGAACATAAACACCTTTGACTTTTGCCAATTCCTGGAGTGTTCTTTTTTTATTATGACCCTTCTTTAAAATCTCAGCGACTTCGACGATAGCCTCTTCAGCCTCACCTATAAAGATGGCATCAAAAAAGGGTGCCATAACCTCTGGATTCAAAGTTACCGCCACCCCACCAGCTAAGAGAAAAGGATGATTTTCATTTCTTTCTTTTGAGAGTAGAGGAATCTTCGCCTGTTTTAAAATCTTAAGGACATTCAAGTAATCTAACTCAAACGGGACCGAGAAAGAAATAATCTGGAAGAAATTCAAAGGGTCACCAGATTCCAGTGTCCTCACCTTATCCTGAGGCTCATAGTCAAAAAGGAAGGACCTCTCGCAGGAAACATCATCGACCTGGTTCAAAATTCGATAAATCGTTTGAAACCCCAAATTGGCAATTCCTACCTCGTATTTATTGGGAAACCCTAAAGCTACCCTGAGCTGGAATGAGCTTTTTATTATGGTCCCTTTTTCCTGGGACAAAATCTCTTTTCTTATTTTATCGAATTCTCTCATATCTTTTCAGCTCCACGTGGGGGCGGAGTTCAACTCCGCCCAAGAGGATAAGGGTGGAAACAAGCTCCACCCCTACGCGATTGTCCAGGACTTGATAAATCAAGCACCTACCAAGGTAGGGGTTCGATTTATCGAATCCAGATTGGTATTACCATTATAAAAAATAAAGAGTCTTTCTACAACAAAAATTGTAGGGGCAGGTTTCAGTTCGACAAGCTCACTGCTCTGTCTTCGACCCTGAGGCTCAGACCGAAGGGAGCAAAGTCGAAGAGCAAACCTGCCCCTACCTGAAGCGACCCTAAAAGGGTCGCACTACGACAAAAAAAACGTCCGGAATAAACCCGGACGCTACGAACTTCCCCTCACCCTAACCCTCTCCCACAAGCCGATAAAAACATCGCTTCTCGTAGAGGGGAGAGGGAGCACAGTCCTCTTTTTTTAATTATAATGTCACCGAGACCACGTACATCCCGCCTTCTCTTTCTATCACCATCACCAGCCTTCTTTGATTCCTGACATTAGCGATCAGCTTCTTATAGTCGTCCATATTTTTTACTTTCTGATTATTGATCTCCCGGATTACGTCTCCCTCTCTAAGACCCAACCCTTCACCTTTGCCTCCCTCATCCACTGCGGTGATGACCACTCCGGCATTGCTGGTCAGATTAAGCTCCTCAGCCATGGAGGCGGTGATCTCAGAAACTGTGATCCCTAAGAAATCCTCCTTGTCTTCTGCAATCTTTACAGTGGGTTCTTTCTGTGCGGAAAGCTCTGTATGAATGACTTTTTTATCCCGGACCAGGGAGATTTCAAGCTTATCCTGAGGTTTTAAATAGGAGGTTATCCCCTGAAAATCAGCCTTGTTTCTTACTTTTTCTCCGTTGATTTCAGTTATCAGATCGCCCCTTTTAACCTGGGCTTTTTCTGCCGGACTTCCCTTATCCACGTCAGTGACCACAACCCCTTCCTTTTCATCTATATTGAGAGATGTTGCCAAAAGCTGCGTCAAATCCTGAACCTTTACGCCAACATACCCCTTGATCACTTTACCTTTGCTGATCAGATCAGAGATAATCCCCTTTGCCCGGTCTATGGGTATGGCAAAACCTATCCCCTCTGAGCCTCTGCTGGTGGAAAAGATAAAGGTGTTGATCCCGATGACCTGGCCATTCGCACTTACTAAGGGTCCTCCGCTGTTCCCCGGATTTATAGCCGCATCGGTCTGGATCATTTTTCTATAGGACCTGCCCTCTTGCGGATCCATTTTTATGTCCCGCTTCAGTGCGGAGATCACGCCTACGGTAACTGTTGGATGCGGGTCATCTAAAAGGTATCCAAAGGGATTTCCTAAGGCTATTGCCCACTCACCTATTATCAGACTGTCCGAATCACCTAAAGGAGCATAAGGAAACCTGCGTCCTTCTATTTTAACCACGGCCAGGTCTGAGGTATGGTCCTGCCCCGCTATTTTTCCTTTATACTCTTTCCCGTCAGTCAGGGTGACTTTAAGCTCATCTGCACCCCTGACCACATGTTCATTGGTCAGGATATACCCATCTTCGCTGATTATTACGCCTGAGCCTAAAGAATATACCTTTTGCTTGTATTCTCGTGGTTGGAAGTACCTTCCCCAGAACTCATCGAAGAACTGATCTCCAAACGGAGAGCCAAATGGGGACTCGCGAACCGTTCTAACCTGAACCACGCTGATGGATACCACTGCCGGACCGATCTTCTCCGCTGCCCGTACAATGGCATTTCTTCTGGTCTCAGTTATATCATCTGTGACAGAAGTGGACAGTGGTGAGTGGTCAGTTACCAGTTGCTGACCACTGGCCACTGACAACTGGCCATTCGCTTTTTCTGTTTGAGGAAGAACCGATACTGGCTTTGCTCCTCTTGTCCAGAATAAGCCCAGAGCCGTGCCGATAAGGGCACCCATCAGGGCTAAGAGAAAAACAACTACGTAAAGACCTTTGTTGAGCTTCGTTTCAGACATAGTTCCACCCGGTTTTTAAAAAGATTATACAAAAATAACTTACGAAAGTTTTGGCTTTTTTTTGAAAAAAACGTGTGAAAGATTACTTTTTTTGTTTTAGATACTTCTCAGGCTCTTTTTCGAAGTTGATCTTACAAGTGTTTGAGCAAAAATAATAGGTAACCCCTTTATATTGGCTTTTGTGCAAGGTCTTTTTCTCATCAACCTTCATTCCGCAGACCGGATCTATTGCCATGATTCCTCCTCTGGGTATTTTTTTTGGAGTATAAACCTTTAGGTTTATCAACTAGGTATCTTTGCTTTTTAATCAAGTAAAACTAAAGTTTTACACTCCAGCAACATGTACTATACAAAACTCAAAGCTCTTCTCAAATCCTGGATCAAATCTTCTTTATTCTCAATTCCCACGCTCAAGCGAATCAAAGTATCGCTGATCCCTAATTTCCTCCTCAGGGCTGGAGGAATAGAGGAATGGGTCATTATTCCCGGATGGTCAGCTAAAGATTCCACCCCACCCAGGCTTTCAGCTAAGGAGAACAATTTTAACTTTTTCAAGAACCTTTTAGCCCCGGCTAAATTGCTTTTCAGCTCAAAAGAAACTATCCCGCCAAAACCGCTCATCTGCTTTTGGACTAATTTATAATCGGGATGAGATTTTAGTCCGGGAAAGATAACCCTCTTTACTTTCTTGTGGGCTGACAAAAAATTCGCAACCTGGATGGCATTAGCCTCGTGCTCCCTCATTCTCAAGGATAAAGTCTTAAGACCTCTTAAAACCAGGAAACAGTCAAACGGTCCCGGAACACCACCCACTGCATTCTGGCAGAATTTCATCCTGTCATAATATGCCTGGTTCGAAGTTAAAATCGAGCCGCCGACCAAGTCGCTGTGCCCTCCTAAATATTTGGTACTGCTGTGCACTACTATGTCTATGCCCAGGTTGAGAGGTTTCTGAAAGTAAGGAGTAGCAAAAGTATTATCAACTGCTGAGATAAGATTATGTTTCTTGGCAAACTCTGAAACTTTTTTCAAATCTATGATCTTCAAAAGCGGATTAGTCGGAGTCTCGACCCAGACCATTTTAGTGTTTTTTCTTAAGGCTCTGGAGAGGTTTTCCGGAAAGGTCAAATCAACGTAGGAAAATTCAAGCCCGTAGTCTTTGTAGACCTTTTCAAATATCCTGTAGGTGCCACCGTACAGATCGTCGCAGGAAATCACATGATCTCCGGCCTTTAAAAGGTTTAAGACTACCGAGATGGCTGCCATTCCAGAAGAGAAAGCTAAACCGAATCTTGCCTCCTCTAAAGATGCCAGGCATTTCTCTAAAGCAAGTCTGGTCGGATTAGCAGTGCGGGAATATTCGTAACCTTTATGTTTTCCAGGAGACTCCTGCACATAGGTCGAGGTCTGGTAAATCGGAACTATGATAGCGCCTGTGGCTTTATCCGGCTCCTGTCCGATATGGATAGCTTTGGTCTCAAATTTCATATTAGACAAATTGCTCCTTCTCCCTTTTTGAAATCTATTTATATTTTAGCTTGTTATCTAATCTAAAAATCCGTTATCCTTCATCCATTGATCCGAATAGATCTTGCTCAGATAACGGGTGCCTGAATCAGGCAGGATGGTTACGATTATCTTGTCTTTTCCCACCTTTTTAGCCAAATCTGCTGATATCTTTACGGCTGAGCCGCTGGAGCCACCAACGAAAAGCCCCTCCTCTTTGGTCAGCCTGCGTGCCATTAAAAAAGATTCTTTATCGTTGACCTGAAAGATATCGTCGATGATGGAGAAATCAACGTTCTGGGCAAGCATATCCTCGCCGATCCCCTCCACTTTGTACACTTTTGGCTCGATCATCTTCTTATGCTTGAAATAATCGTAATAAACGGAGCCGATCGGATCAACTGCTATGACCTTCAACTCAGGTTTCTTCTCTTTTAAGAATTTCCCTGCTCCGGACAATGTCCCACCAGTTCCGATTCCTGCTACAAAGTAGTCGATCTTCCCTTGCGTCTGCTCCCAGATCTCATGCCCGGTGGTGTGATAATGGGCTTCGGTGTTTTTGGGATTATGATACTGGTTAAGATAAAAGGAATTAGGGGTCTCACGTGCAATCCTTTTGGCGGTCTCATAATAACTCAAAGGGGAATCTGCAGGAACGTCAGTAGGGGTTACTACTACCTCCGCACCAAAACCTCTTAAGAGGTTGATTTTTTCCTGGCTCATCTTATCCGGGATTGTAAAGATCGCCTTATAACCTTTTATGGCTGCCACAACTGCTACCCCGATACCGGTATTGCCCGAGGTGTTTTCTACGATGGTTCCACCGGGCTTAAGCAATCCTTTTTTTTCAGCATCTTCTATCATATACAGAGCCATCCGGTCCTTGATGCTCCCCCCGGGATTCATAAACTCCGCCTTGGCTAAAACCGTGGCAGAGTTCTCTCCCACTATCCTTTTTAGTCTGACCAGGGGAGTGTTGCCGATCGCTTTTAATATGTCGGGAACTATGTGCATTCTGAAAGCTAACGATTCTAGATACAACGGTTGGGGCATCTTCTGAAAACAGGCATACTCTTGGAGGTTTCTACTTTAACCATTTTCTCCATCTTCTGCCCGTCCCGTAACAGGAGAAGTCTGATCTCTGAACCTATGGGGGCTTTGGAGATAATCTTTCTGAACCCCGCTTCACTTTTTATCTTTTTCCCATCACAGCCTATAATCAGATCTCCCACCTTGACCCCCTGTTTGAAAGCAGGACCATCTTTATATACCTCTGACACCTTCACCCCTTCTCCCTCTGAGCGATTCTGTTTAAGCTTGCCGCAGCCTGTGTTAGAGTAGATCCCTATCCAGCCTCTTTTGACCTCTCCATCCTGCTTAAGGATTCTTCCTACCACCTCGCAGGTGGATGCAGGTAAGACTAAGATTACATTATCCTTACCTTCCAGTTTCCCCTCTGCCAGACCTAAAAGCTCACCCTGATAATTGAAAATCGGTGTGCCTGCCTGATAGGAGCAAAAATTCGCAGACACTACCAATAGCTCCTGGTCATAAGGGTCTATCCCCCCGATCCAGGAGGACCCGACCGTTCCCAAAGCCACCTGGAGCCCTTTGGAGTAATTGGTGTTTCCTATTATCAGACCCAGGGTGCCGTTTCGGATCTGTTCCTTTTTGGAAAGGCGCACTGGTTTCAGGTTCCCTTTTTTCAGTTTAATCAAGCTGACGTTGGTTTCAAAATCGCAGTAGATGTCCGCAATCTCTGAATCCCTTATGATAGTTCCATCCTGAAGTTTGATTTTGAGCTCATCTGAATTCTGCAGAAGGTTTTCAGTGGTGAGGATAAAATCCTTGTCCAGTACCACCCCGGAGCCGATCTTCATGCTTCCGTCAGTCCGGTTGACTGCTGAGATCGAGACCACCGAAGGGCCAACTTTATCCATAACCTCATAGATCTCGGACTGCATCCTTTCCAGATGGCTACTCCGGCTGCATCCGCTGAGGAGAAAAATGGGTAAGATAATGCCCGCTGTTATGATATAACTAGAATTTAGAGAGAACTTCATAAAAAACTTTAGCTATTGGTTATGCTTTACCTCACTTCAGGCTAACAGTGTAGATTGTCAAGAGTCCATCGTCTTTAGCTGAGAGAAGCTGGCCCTCGTAGATGATCAGGTTATTGACCAGGCTGCCTGAACTGTAAGTTCCGGATCTGAGCATGGAGGAAAAGCCTATCGCCGCGCCTATCAAAAGTAAAACTGAGAAGACGTAAGCCGGAACCGGACCCAAAAGAGGCGTCCGGAGTAAAGCTAAAAGCTTATCCAGTTTTTCTCGTAAATAACTCTTAAAATCGAACAGGGGGTAAGCTACGCTTTTTTTCAGGCTGAACCCTTCCCAGTAGTTATCCGAGGGTTTAAAATCGAGGGTTTTCTGCAACAAGTTTAATGCGGCATTATACTCTTCAAACTCTTTCAAACACTCAGGGCAAATTTTAAAATGCTCCTTTAAAAATCCTTTCTTTTTCTCGCTCAGATCTTTATAGTCTAAGAAAAAATCTTTAGCCTTTTTGCACCTCATATTTTATCCCTGCCTTCTCCAAAATGCTGGGATGACGTTTGATCAGTTCATCCCTGAGTTTAGCCCTGGCTCGGTGCAGGTACCATCTCACCGTGGCCTGGGGCATTCCGGTTACCTGAGAAACCTCCTTTATATCTAACCCTTCCAGATCCCTTAGAACGAAAACCGATCTCTGCTTGGGATTCAGACTTTCCAGAGCTTCATCTACTGCCAGACGGATTAACCCTCTCTGATAGACTCCTTCGACATCATTCTTCTTTTCCTTTAGCTCGCCGATTATATTATCCAGTACTTCCAGTTTATGTTTCCGGAATTTTCTGATAAAGTCTATCGAGGCATTGGTGGTGATTCGGTAAAGCCAGGTAGACAGCTTTTTGGTGGTATCGAATCTGTGCAGGTTCTGATAGATTTTTACGAAAACCATCTGGGATATATCCTTGGCATCCTCGTAATCACCCACCATCCGATAAGCTATTCCAGCTACCTGAACTTTATACCTCTGCACTATCTCCTGGAAAGCCTCCTGGTCACCTCCTTGAGCTTTTTTGATGATCTCTAAAAGCTCCTCCTCCTTTTTTTTAGATGAATTACTTGGTCTTTCCCCGGCTAATTTTTCATCCTTTGAATTATCAAAGGGCATATAATCTCTTCGCTATTAAATACGCTTGGTTTTAGGTTGTCGTTTGGTTACTTCCTTTTTTTACAAAAAATCTACCTCGGGTAAATTTTTATTCCCTTTTTATCAAATAGAGCTGAGGTGACTCCTACAATTTTGCTTCCTATATTCTTTAGACCGAAGCCGCAGGAGGGGCTACCTTTCTTTAGATAAGCAGAATCTATTTTAAATCTTTTCCCGATGCGAAAAGACAAATTGACTCCTCTTAAAAAGAACCTGGTCAGATCTTCGCTTGCAGAAGAAATCACCGCTTTCCGTCCATGCTTGATTTTTATCTGCGAGGCTTTTCTGGGAGTGGGTAACCCGCCCAATTGTTCCGGGCACAGGGGCAAAACCTGCCCTCTTTTGACTCGCAGATAGATATTTTTATCCTTTTTGTCTTTTCCATTATACCTGCATTTAACCCCAGCCAGGCAGGCTGAAGCCATGAATCTCAATGCCGCCATTTCTTATAGATGTAAGTTTTCGGGAGGGTAAATCTTCTCTTGGATTTATTTCACCTGTGATTATTTTAAAATCTCCCACCCCAGAGATATGGTTGTGGATTTACCAGCCTCCCTTTTAAATAGATCTCATAATGCAGGTGAGGACCAGTTGAATAGCCGGTATTCCCCACCCTGCCGATAATCTCTCCTCGTTCAACCTCCTGGTGGTTTTGGACCAGGATAACCGAAAGATGTCCGTATGAGCTTTTGTAACCGTTTCCATGATCAACTGTCACCAGTTTGCCCAGCCCTTTCTGCCAGCCTACGAAACTCACCCTCCCTTTGGCTGCGGCTATTACCGGCGTGCCAATATCTGCCACTATATCCAGGCCCTGGTGCAAGCCCATTTCTCCGGTAAAAGGATCCGGCTCGATTCCGAACCCACGGCTGATATAGCCGTTAACCGGATAAACCGAAGGGGTATGGTCTAAGAAATCTTTTTTCTGGACGAGTTTCTGATATATGTATTCAAATCCCTCTTTTTCGCCCCTGATTTTATCGATCAGCTCATCGATGTCCGCCATTTTTACCTCTGGATAAAACCCGACATCTTCCACCAGAAGCTGGTTCTCGTCGTTCTGCTCTCTGGACCCTTCAGATTTCAATCTCAGGAGGCTGTTAACCTTTTGTTCCATCTGACTTAACTCTTTTATCTCTTTATCCAACTCACTCTGAAAGAACTCCAGATCTAAAAGTTTACCAGCCAGAATCCTGTTTTCCAACTCCAGGCTGGTAGCTTTGACCTGGTCAATCCTCTGTCCAAAAAGACCTAAGAAGCTGAAGCCAATCGAACCAAAGAAGAGAAAGAGGCTAAAACCCAGGAAATAGACCAACCCTCTGGAGAGCGACTCTTTTAAAAGCCTGGATGTAAGCTTAAGTTCAGAATATAAGAAATTTAAAGGTTTTTTCATATTCAGAGAAACTTTAAAAAATAAATTATACAAAGAGAAGGGGATTGTCAAGCGTTATTTTCTTGAAACAGTATCGGAAATTTCCCCCCTTTGATTAATAAGATTTAGTTTATTAGAACAGACTCTTTTAAGCCTTCGCCTTTAATCGTCCTAAGTTGAAAGCCAGTTTTGGTAATTAAGCTAAATTGTTTCTTTCCTTAACGTTATATGAAAATTGTCAACTTTTTCGCTTTTTTCTCTACATCATTCAATACCAGAGCAATCTACTGATTAAGTCAAGCTTTCAGCAAGCGGACTATTTTAAGAGCAGTTCCATTTCCATTCTCGAATTTCAGGCAGATCCTGGCCATATCTGGTTATATATTCCTTATGTTCGATTAACTTATCCCGGATTGCCTGCTTGATGTAGGCTGCTTTATAGCTCAGCTTAGGAACCCGGTCAACCACGTCTGCAACCAGATGAAAACGATCCAGATCATTACGCACCAGCATATCAAAGGGGGTGGTGGTAGTTCCCTCTTCCTTGTAACCTCTGACATGAAGGTTCTTGTGGTTTGTCCGGCGATAAGTAAGACGGTGAATGAGCCAGGGATAACCGTGGTATGCGAATATGATCGGCTTATCAGTTGTAAAAAGAGTATCGAATTCATGCTCAGATAAGCCATGCGGATGTTCCTCTTTTGGCTGAAGCGTCATCAGGTCGACTATGTTCACCACTCTCAATTTCAGGTCTGGAACAGATTGTCTTAAAATGTCCACTGCAGCTAAGGTCTCAATTGTGGGCACGTCCCCGCAGCATGCCATCACCACGTCCGGCTCAGTTCCGTTATCGTTGCTTGCCCATTCCCAGATGCCTATACCGGAGCTGCAATGCCTGACTGCTTCTTCCATACTCAGCCATTGGGGCTGAGGTTGTTTCCCTGCTACGATGACATTTACATAATTTCTGCTTCTCAGGCAATGATCCGCTACTGAAAGAAGGGTATTTGCATCTGGAGGAAAATATACTCTTATGATCTCTGCTTTTTTGTTCACCACATGGTCGATAAAACCCGGGTCCTGATGGCTGAACCCGTTGTGATCCTGCTGCCAGACATGAGAGGACAGAAGGATATTAAGCGAGGCGATCGGTCTGCGCCAGTGTATTTCGCTACGGGTGACTTTTAGCCACTTGGCATACTGGTTGAACATCGAATCAACCAGATGGATGAAAGCCTCATACGAGGTAAAAAGACCATGCCGGCCGGTAAGCAGGTAACCTTCAAGCCATCCCTGACAGGTATGCTCACTCAGGATCTCCATAACCCGGCCATCTGGCGAGAGATTCTCGTCTTCGGAAATCGTATCACCCATCCATACTCTATTCGTTACCTCAAACAAAGCATCCAGCCGGTTGGAAGCAACCTCGTCCGGTCCCATTACCCGGAAATTCTTTTGAATACTGTTCGATTTTACTACATCTCTGAGAAAATGCCCCAAAACTCTGGTGGACTCCTCTTTATTCTGACCAGGCTTTGAAACTGCAACTGCATAATCCCTGAATTCAGGCAGTCTTAAACCCTTAAGTAGAAGACCCCCGTTTGCGTGGGGATTAGCACCCATTCGTCTTTCCCCTTGAGGAGCAAGAGCTGCTATTTCAGGAAGCAGTTTTCCTTTCTCGTCAAAAAGCTCCTCAGGCTTGTAGCTTCTCATCCATTCGTCTAAGATTTTCAAGTGCTGAGGTTTTTTGTCAAAATCTGCAAAAGGAACCTGATGCGATCTCCAGAAACCCTCGGTTTTTTTGCCGTCAACCTCTTTCGGACAGGTCCAGCCCTTAGGGGTTTTTAAGATAATCATAGGCCAGCGTGGGCGGATTGTTACGGCATTTGTGCGAGCATCTGCCTGAATCCTTTTAATCTCGTCAATAACGTTATCAACTGTTTCTGCCATACACAGATGTGCTTCTTTTGGATCAGAACCCTCGACCCAATAAGGCTTGTAACCATAGCCGACAAAGAGGCTCTCCAGTTCCTGCCGGCTGATCCGGGCCAGGATAGTGGGATTGGCTATTTTATATCCATTTAAATGCAAAATCGGTAAAACCGCACCATCGCTGACCGGGTTTAAAAACTTGTTTGAATGCCAGGCTGCAGCCAGAGGACCTGTCTCAGCTTCTCCATCCCCTACCACACAAACTACGATGAGGTCAGGATTATCAAATGCCGCTCCATAAGCATGCGAAAGAGCATATCCGAGCTCACCCCCCTCATGAATTGAGCCAGGGGTTTCAGGTGCAGTATGGCTGGGAACGCCGCCGGGAAAAGAAAACTGCTTGAAAAGTCTTTTTATCCCCTCAGCATCCTGGGAAACATCTGGATAAAGTTCGCTGTAGGTTCCCTCCAGGTAAGTGTTCGCCAGCAAAGCCGGACCTCCGTGCCCTGGTCCTGTAACGTAGAGCATATTCAGATCCTGCTCTTTTATCAGTCGATTCAGGTGCACGTAAATAAAATTAAGCCCTGGTGTAGTGCCCCAGTGCCCCAGCAACCTTGGTTTTATGTGTTCCCTTGCCAGGGGCTCCCTTAACAGTGGATTATCCAGCAGATAGATTTGCCCTACAGACAGGTAGTTTGCTGCACACCAGTACCGATGCATAAGGTCAAGGAGCTTTTCTGAAATTGGCTCTTTTTCCCTGGATTCTTTTTTTTGCATAGAGTTCTCCTTTATAATAACGAGGCTTGACTCCGACCAAACCGGTCGTGAGAATTAACCTTCATTTGAGCGAATTTTGATCCCAGTGATCTGGAGTAATTTATGTTTTACTGCAAAGTGATAATGAGTTTCTCGACGATCACCAAGTCTTATCGAACGTCAGTTCAATTAACTTAGAATAAATTTGGGTGTCAAGTAAAAAGGGATATAAAAGGCTGAGTTGACCGCTGCTTACTATTCTCTTGAAAATGGACTCATTTTGGGGGAAACACTTATGAGAGAACTGTTCTTCTTAAGTTAACTCATTCATTCTATCAAATTAACCTTTGGTTCTCTCTGCGAATTTTCCTACAAACAGCACACTCCGATTTTAACCGGTGCTGGACCTCCTTTGAAAACATAGTTCACCAAATAGATTATGTCTGAAACATTTGGATTACCACTTGAACCGTTAGCATCTCCGCGACACAAAGGAGAAGGTACTAAACCGCCTTTAAAAACGTAATTTACTAAATAAATAATGTCAGTGAGATTAGGAGCGCTACCTGAACCATTGGCATCTCCGGGTTTGGCTAAACAACCGGACGACTTCTGCCAGTAGGTCGATACGGTCCTGAAGCGATCGTTTGTCGTATCGCCTCCGTACTCCATGTAAGGATTAGAAACTGGAACCACCGCGTCATCAGCGATTGTGATATTCCAGCCGTTCCAGCCGCCGTAGCCGTGATAAGACCACGACCAGCCATACTCCTCAAACACTTCCAACACGTCCGTGATCCACTGGCTCTCGGATGGGGCCGCCTGGCGGATCACGGCGATGCCGCCGCAGAATACAATCAGGTTATGCTGTTGCTGGAGGGCTCTCACGCCGGAAAGCGATTGCCTGATGACCGAAGCTGTCCATGTGACCATCGTGTAATGGCCGGAGCCGGGAGGGTCTTCCTCCCAGGTCACGGTGTTAGGATAACTCACTTGTCCCTGCAGGCAATACGGGTTCAAGAGCCCCTGGTGAGTGTAGCAGACAGGGCTAAAGTAGTTAAAAACAAAAGCCGCCTTGGGATCGGAGAGACCGACAAAGGGATCACCCTCGGTGTAGGTTACCAGCAGATATGTAGCAGTGTCGATGGCGCGAATCTTCGGCGCCAGCCACTGGACCATCTCCGGCCACTTCTCACTTCCCTGATCGAAGAATGGCTCATCATATAGATTGTAGGCCATGAGGTGCGGATCATTGCCGTGCTTCCTCGCCACTTCCTCCCAGAGTTGGCCAATCGTAACATGAATACTCCTTTCGGTGGTCGTATCGAACAGCGGCCACTTTTTCCTGCCAACGACAAGGGTAAGGAACGGGATCACCTGGATGTCATATTTCTTTGCCAGCACAAGAGCTGTGTCCAGGCCCTCGAGGTTCTTCTTGTAGGGCGCCAGTGGATCGTCAGGAGGAATCGGCGGATAATCAACACTGGAGTCCTGAAGTTGGGCGGTATTCAAATTCCATATTGATCCAAAATCAACGCAGACTTCCAAGTGAACCACGTTGATGTTCCAAGAGGCGAAACGCTGAAACGAAGCATCCGACAGGAACCCGTGCGGATTGGCCGTGCTCCATATGTATGCTTTGGCATTAATCCCCCGAAGCGGATACAGCCACTGCTTGCCGGTTGTGCCAGGATTGCCTCGCGAAATATCGGCGTACGCAACGTCTGCCTGAGTCCTACCTTCCTCGGCGCAAGCAAGACGATCTGTAGGATGCATGGATGCCATGATGACAAGGATAGCGATGCCGAGATATCGGGGTCGAGCGAATTGCTGTTGGTAATACTGCCGCACAAGAACTCCCTTCTTTCGCGCCGAGTAGCAGACAATTCGGACCCGGCAATGACTCAAGATAAGATACACTTTCTTTCATGTCAAGTGCTTCTCTGAAATTAGTTCTTTTTCCCTGGTTTCTTTTTTTTGCATAGAGTTCTCCTTTATAATAATGAGGCTTGACTCCGGCCAAACCGGTTTTGAACTAATATACAGCCGATATTTCCTAAAGTCTAAGCCGGCTAAGACCAGTTTTTGTTATTTACCTGAATTACAGAGCTAAAAAATAAAGTCCGGTCTGATTGATTTATCTTTTCATAACCTGACTTGAG
>JALHSU010000222.1 GCA_022865345.1 Candidatus Zixiibacteriota bacterium | reverse complement strand
TCCGGTATCGGCTACCTGAAGACGAGAAGGAATTCCCTGAGGCGGCGGTAGGCGACGATAACCCCGATATCACTGATTTTCTCGGCTACAGCGATATTCATTTGTATTACAAGTTCACGTGGACTCACGCCATACATGTGATACTCCGAGGTAACATTCATACCGGCAAAGGTGGCGTCGTCCTGAACTACAGTCTGCCGGTTCCAAAAAGCACAACGAGCTTTTTCAGCTTCCGGATTTCGCATGGTTATGGGGAAAGCCTTGTAGACTACAAGAGGTCCCTAACCAGAATCGGCATCGGGATCATGTTTGCCAGATGAATGTCGGGTGGACTATTGCTGCTGCAACTGCACAATAAGCTGTCTTTTAAGCGAGATGGTCTGCTCATGATCAGATTCCATTTGAACTGGAATTCTTCTTTGAATACCAGCGTCCTTGGCTTTTTGAAGACCATTCTAATACTATAGAATTCCTTATATCAACATAACAGTCTGAAGGGATTCAGGTATGTATTTTTCCCAAGCAAAAACTTGTTTTCAAGAAAAAACAGTGCGCAGCGGTGTGGGATAAACAGACTAATAGACTCCTGACCTGAAAATTTTCTGACGCCCTGTGCCTGCTGGGGAAGAGAAATAGTCTAAACAGGGTGGGGGTAGTACTAAGTTAATTAAGCCATGAAACAGGTTCTAACATCAGCAGGATGGGGGAAAGGATAATCTTGGAAATCCTCTAGAATCTCATAAAAATGATGGAAAGCTTTTTGTGCCTAAAATAAGTCAAAACAAACCAAAATGTGCAAGCTTCCCTTTTTTGGTCTACTTTGGCTTATTTCGGTTTAATTTACTCTGTTTATTAAACTTAGGAACCTTTCTATTGACTTTATTTCCTAAGTCATTATCTTTCTTTATGCCTGTCCCCGCCCTTTTACGACGGCAACACGAGTTCGAATCTCGTTGGGGACGCTTTCAATTAAAGGCAGAAGGCAAGAGGCAATAGTCTAAAGGCTTGCAAAACTGAAGTGTAAAGATTTAGCTTTACCTTAGTCGTTTGCCAACATCACAGCGCACCTGACCTACAAGGATAGCTGACGTATGGTCTTAACGTTGCTAGTTGCTTTTCTGGCAGTTCTTGGCTACATTCTAGATTATTTCATAGATAAGCAAAAGCATAGGAATTTATATAAGTGGATAGCCGTTCTCGGCGGCATCCTAAGCCTAGTTGTTATTGGCGTAAACCATCTTCGCCAAGAACAGCAGATTAAGGATTGGGGAAAAAGTCTGTACAAAATCACAAAACAGAACGATAGCTTGCTTAGCCAAAATGATTCACTAGAAGTTCGAATGAAGGATGTGAGCGAAAAACTCCAACCGTTCGTGCAAATTGCCACAAGGAGTTACCCAGCATTGAATGAAGAAGAAGCATTGACGAAATTAGTGACAGATATTTCACGAACATTAGAACAGATGCAACCCAAGCTAACCTTGTTAACTGAAAAAACTGAATTACGGAAAGATAATAATAGTCTATTTCATACCATATACTTTTTCGACTCACAATACCCTGTTTCACTTAGGAATATCTCAATAGAGATGAAATTTGATGGTACAGTTCTAAGGGCTGAGTATAAAATTAATGGTGCATTCGTTATAGAGCAAGGGTCGAAAATGTTGATTGAAAATGATAAAAGGGGCTTTATATTTGTTACTGGCTTATTAACTGTTGGGAATGAGATTGTCATTGAAGTTATTAGCAAGAAGCAGTTAAATCTTATATCAAAACGGCTGTCCCCTTAATTAAGACTGTAGGTCAGGAGCTCTGTGCCTCTGATACTATTCTGTTCTTAGTCATGAAAGAAAAAAATGGTGAGCATCCGTTTGGTGATGCCGGGCAGTTAATATTGTTTGTGCTGTTTTTCTTGGTTTGGGCTGGAGATTCTTTTTTTCTGCATCTATCTACTTTCCTGTCAGCTTATATCCCGCTGTTTATTCGCCTGGCCATCCTGGGCATTATGTTTATCACTGGTATATATCTTTTCAGGTCGGGTCATGTTGTAATCGATCGTGAACATAAGCCTGATAGCGTGATAACAAGCGGAGCTTTCAAGCATGTAAGACATCCCCTGTACTTGGCAAGCATCCTGTTTTACCTCGGACTGTCGATCTCTACGTTATCGCTTCTCTCCCTGGTATTATTTGCGGGGGTATTCATCTTCTATAATTACCTCGCAAGTTATGAAGAAAAACTGCTGGAAGCAAAGTTTGGAGAGGAATACAGGAAGTATAAAGAGAAAACAGGGAAGTGGGTGCCGAGAATTGGCAGAAACAGGTCAGGAGCCCCAGCCTGATGCTATCAAAGCTTTGGGACTCACCCCTGACCCCTCTCTTAGAAAGTGAGGGGAATTAAGGGGGTGAGTTCAGCAACTAAGAGGTGGACATTATGATCTACATGCTATGTCGAAATCGGGTTCGAAATTATGAGAAGTGGAGGACAATATTTGACTCCCATGCGAGCGATCATCATAAAGCCGGACTGAGCCTGGTCCATCTCTGGCGTTCACTGGATGACGTTCACACTGTATTTTTTCTCTTTGAGGTACATGACCTGGAGCGGGCTAAAGCCTTCATCAGTGCGCCGGAGGGAGCAAAAACCGGAAAGGAGGCTGGCGTCCTCGAGGGCGAGATACGTTTTCTGGAAGAGGCAGAGGGCCACTGAACCGGGTCACCTGCTTGATAAGAAAAAAATTGTCAACGCCCAGTCTTCGACCCTGCACTTCGTCATGAGACTCAGTATCGAACGAAGGCTCAGATCCGAGGGAATTTATTGAAGGGTGGGGGCGGTCGACCTACTAACCACATAGCGAAAGACAAGCTTGAATGTTCTACCTAAAATACCTGACTTCAGTCATTATTTGGCAGTTTCTAAATCCTTTTGGGATTTGGCAGAGTATTTTGCAGAATGGCGGGCAGATAATCGCTATTCTGCG
>JALHSU010000221.1 GCA_022865345.1 Candidatus Zixiibacteriota bacterium | reverse complement strand
TGATTTTAAGAAACTTATAGATATGGGTCTTATCAAAAGAAAGGGAAGGGGGAGAGCAACCTATTATCAGCTGAAAGAATAGCCTTAAATATACGCAACCCAGTATTACCGCCAAACCAAAGACATTGAAACCCTGAGGCGGATCCTGGGACACTCTGATATAAGTACAACCACTATTTACATCACCCTGGCTAATATTGATGTAGAAAATAGCATGAAATCCTTTAAGGGATTTTTATAAATTGCTTTTTAGTGTTAAAATTTTTCGCATAGTGTAAATAAAAAAAGAAGCTAATCTTAAAATTAAAAAGGAAATAATTAGTACATTTGGTCATGTAAGGAGGTATAAAAATGGGAATATTTGATTTGTTCAGGCCAAAACCAGAGAGAGAAATAGACACTTTTGAGTTAGACAAAGCCCTGCAAGAAGCTTTTCGTTTGGGAGAGGCTGAAGATACGGCAAGTCGAAAAAAGGCACTCTCTCTGTATCAGACGATTGTGAGGGGTTACCCTGATTGTTTCGTTGCTTGGTTCAACCTAAGTGTGATCCAATATAGGGTTGGACAATGGTGGGCTGCAATCCAATCGTTTTCACAGGCACAGAAATCTTCAGATCTGAGAGTCGTTGCTGCTTTCGCCAAGCTAAAGCTCCTAGTAAAGAATAATAGAGAGGTTCCAGACTCTGATTTACCAGAAGAATTTCGAGGGGAGAACCAAGGTGCCTTGGGTGTCCAGGGACCTTGTCATAATGCAGCGAATGAACTACGCAACCGAGGCTACGATTGCACTGTGGAAGGCGAGAGGAAAAGTTGCTCAATTGTGTCCACGGTCGGGTCGGTAAGATACACTATTACTTTGGGTGATCTGTTGGGCGTACTATTCAAAAACGTTTATCGGGAAGAGGGTGGTCAGCGTATTAACTTGGGTGATGTCAAGAATTTAACCGAGCTTGACGAAGAGTTCATGAGGCTGGAGGTTGGAAGACTTGACTTAGTGCAGGTCCCTATTTCAAAGGCATTGACTGGCGTAGCTTACCGGCGAGTACACGAGGCTGCTTTAAGCAAAACCGGCCCCCACGGGTGGGTACGACGAGGGCGCTCTTTCGAAGAAGAAGTTGCACTGAGAGAGGCGGAGGCTACCCAGCATGGGATGACATTCAAACAAATCCTAAGTATCGAGGAGATTGCTAGAAGCAATTGCAAGACTGGTACAGTGTTTGTCTGTATTCTCAACGGAGAGCCGCATGCCATCGCTATGCTTTACGAAGTTCACGCTGAGCAACTTCCCGGCATCAAAAAATTTGTGGAAGGGGGGGCTTCCCTGCTTCGTGGGGAGTTTTTTTCAATGCCAGAATATCCACTTATCCACATCGGCTTGGGCATTCCAGTCCAATTCCTTGATGACACCCGGTTTGAGACTGCCATCGTAGAAAGCGTGATGAACTTTATGGAGGCAAACTTCCAAGACTGGGTAGCTACCGTGGAAGCCAAGAAATACACGTTACTTTATGTTTTCGGGCCGGACCATTCTTACATTGCGACCGGACGTATGAATCTGGATGCGAAAATCGTCACTGACATTGTTGACGCGGTGAACCGAGCGAACTCAGCTTTCAAGAAGATCCCTGCAACGGCTTTGGATTTTAAAAAGGCTGTAGCTGTATTTTTTGAGCAGCACCCGAAGCCGTTCATTTGGAGCTCGTAATGCACCAAAGTCGTGATACTCATAGCAAAACATTGCTGCATAACCTGCGCTTACCAGCCGATACGCTCTGCTGATATAATATAAGGCGACCAACAGTGTATAACACAGCATAAAAGGTTCGTGCCTTCAGCACTTCGCCTAAATTCCTCGCTTCGCTCGGAACTTCAGATACGCTCAGCCGTTGTACGAAAGTGGCTCTGCTCCTATGGTATAAGCAAGTAATATTTTCCAAAATCCGTTGCTTTTTACAGTGATTTTTTATCTTCAGGTTTATCAAAATAAAGTTTTATCTCTTCCAGGATCCATTACCTGGTTTGGAGACAAAATCCGTTACTTTTTTTAAAGTTTTACCCACGCCTAAATGGGGCTAAATTCATAATAAATTTTCTAATCAAACCAGGCACAAATAAAATTTTTCAAAGGAATTGAGGTTCCAAAAGCTGAACTTCTATAATTTTGTCATTTTTTTATGGCTGGTTTTTTTATAAATGCGGTTGTTTAAAGTAGAATAATTACTTATTTAAATAGACT
>JALHSU010000220.1 GCA_022865345.1 Candidatus Zixiibacteriota bacterium | reverse complement strand
TTATCTTCTTATAATCCAAATCCGGGCATTCAAATTTAGATCTCAGCTTTTCCCACATCTCCACAGTTTCCTTGCAAAGAGAGATGTTGGTGTAATTGTATTTTTCCTTGAGATATTTAATTAAGTGCAGATACATTGTAAATCTATTGGAGAACTCTATCTTTTTGCCCCAGTTAGACTTTTCCTCTAAGTATATTATCCAGGACTTATCTTTAGTTCCGTTAATAGTGCTTTGCAATCCCCTTAAGGAGCCTAAAGTTATTCGTTCAGGGGTAAATGTCGCAAAAATCTGGTCAATCAATTCCCTATATCCTTCTTGCCAACCAGCCATCGGCACCATCGGGTCAATCCTGACCCTTATCTCGTATCCTGCTTCAGCTAACCTGCTTGCCGCATCAATTCGCTTTGAAACGGCAGGCGCCTTTTTCTCCCATTTTCTTGCTACTTTATCCGCATTCAGGCTAAAGCTTATAATTACCTGATTGTGCGGATTTATCTCAAGTAAGTGCTTAATGTTCGTCGATTTAGTCAAGAATAGAACCTTATGTTTATCATGCGATTCAAACATGGGAATTATGAATTTCGAAAAGGGGTTATATCCATTTTCCCACATCAGCGAATCAGCTATTTCACCGGTATTAAGAATCTCAGGCGGGCTTGAACTATTAAGAAATTCCCTGACGTGCAGTTCAATTTTAGCATAATCTTTTATGACCGGCTTTATCCCTTCGGGCCTAAACCTGAAAGTACCTTTTAAATAACACCAGGAACAATCAAATGGACATCCATAAGCCCATTTCAATTCTAAAAAGTGAGGACAGACCACATCAGTCAGGTTAGAGGGCAAAGGGGTCTTCTCAAACCGAGTGATGATTGAACCGTCACCAATCTGTTTAATAAACCTATTATGGGTGCCGTCTATCAATTTATACTGCTGTAAATTTACACCTACAAATCTATACTTTCTCGTTTTTGCTATGGGCATAAAATTTCTTTCAATTTAACTTATCAAAAAAAGAAATTTGACCGCCAATCCAATCTTTCTTCAGAACATGCTTCATAATCTTTGCTCCTATAGGATGATCTGTTGCAAAAATCATATAATATAACGGCCGTCCCTTAGTGCTTTTAATTAATCTATTATCAACAAATTTATATTCAAGCCTCTTTAACCCATTTGTGAAAATTTTAAGTAAACGCATTCTAACTTCAAGTGGTCTAAGTCTACCTTTAACTCTTTCTTCATATACGTCTATCCAGCTATTGTCAGGGAATTTTTTGCTCAATAATAATTTGATATTTTCTTTTTCGAATCTTTTTCTGTTATAGTAGAGAACTCGAGCAAATGCCATATTATAAGGAAATAAAATAAATAATTCGATCTTTCTTCCTAACTTATAGTTAGCAATCTTTTGTATTGTTAACCAATCCAATTCAAATCCCTCTGGATCAAGAAAAGCGAAACATGGAGCTTCTTGTGGTATTTCAGAAAGTATCTCATCTATAACTGAATTACAATCACCTTCTTTTATCTTATATCGATTTTCAGGAAAATCTTTCAAAAGTTTACTTAATGCCTCGACTTTATCCTTGTCTATTTCAATAAAAAAACATTTAGTAAATGCAGGATCCGTTTTCATTACAATTAAAGGAGAACCGTCGATGATTCGAGATTTGGATGAACCTGAAATCCTTATCTCGCATTGTCCATCACCTGCAAGAGCATCAATATAATAACGTTCTTTTGCTCTTGTAGTAGCAATTACATAGCCATCAAGATATTTTCTTAAAAGTTTTAGTTTTTCTTCGGTATGTGGTTTACTTATCCTCGCCATACTTTTAGACCTACAATAATTTATCTACAAACCTCCCCGAACACCCTCAAAAAATTCCCGCCTAAAATCTTTTTTATATCCTCATCTTTATATCCCCGATTCAAAAGCTCCTGGGTTATTGCAGGTAAGCCAGAGGCATCTTTTATCTCCAAAGGTATAGCCGGAATCCCATCAAAATCCGAGCCTAAGCCTACATAATCTGGTCCCACTAATTTGACTATATAGTCTATATGGTCAACTAATTTTGACAAGGTAGCCGGAGGAGGAAAATTAGCATTCCGGTAGAGGAGTGAGGTTTCCTCTTCGATTTTCTTATCATCCCCTTTGAACTTCTCCTTGATCTCCTCTTTCTTAACGTTTATTTCTTTGAAGATACTATCAGAAACCTTTCTGAAATCATCATCCAGATAACCTGAGAAAAAATTAATCCCGATAACACCACCCGATTTTGCAATAGCCTTTATCTGCTCATCGGTCAGATTACGGTAATGGTTGCAGATCGCTTTGACGCAGGAATGGGAGGCTATTATCGGAGCGCTGGATAAATTTACCACATCCCGGAAAGCCTGCTCTGAAAGGTGAGAGACATCCACCATCATTCCCAGCCTGTTCATCTCTTTTACAGTCTCTCTGCCCAGCTGGGTTAAACCTCCTTTTTGCGAGGAGGTGTCAGCCGCAGAGCTGGCTAAGGGGTTGGAGTTCTCCCAGGTTAAAGTCATGTATCTTACCCCCAAACGGTAAAAGGTTCGCAGCAATGACAAATCTTCTTCAATCGCATGGCCCCCTTCCAGACCCAGGAAACAGGCGATCTTCCCCTTTTTATTTATCATTTTGAAATCTTTGATATTGGTGGTCAGTTCCAGATCCTGTGGATATTTATCGAGCTGTTGATAGAAAAGGTCTATTAAATCTAAAGCTTGTTTGGCTGCACTGTCGGGCAGATATTTTGGCTCCACCCAGATACCCCAGACCTGAAGGTCAACTCCGCCCTCTCTTAATCGGGGGATATCAATATGACCTGTGGTGTGCCTCTCGCCTAAGACAAAATCCCCCTTTTTGAGCTTGAGAACAGTATCAGAATGCAGGTCGCAGACTATAGCTTTAGAGTGAAGCTTTTTTGCTTTCATAGAAATATCATTTGCCCCTGAAGACATTTGAAACAAAAAAAAACAGGGCAAGCCCTGCGATAATTTTTTGTGCGAAAGATTTGAAATGTCTAACTCTCGCTTTTTTCCTCCTGTCCGGAGTCAGCGGATTTATTTTCTTCCTTTGAGATTTTTTCATCTTTCTTCAGTTCCTCTAAATAGTTCATTCTGAGCTCAAACAGGACATGCTCCAGAAATTTGCTTTCTCCTTCATTTAAATTACCCTTGGTCTTCTCTTGAATAACCTCTAAAATATCGATGGAGTACTTCGCCTGTTCTAAGTTTTTTTCAATCTTCCGGGTTACCGGATTGGCTAATTTGCCCATCTGCTGTAAGGCTGCAGTCTCAAACATATAAACCAGATGGAAAAAAAGCTCCTCTTTAGTCTGGCTTTTTTCCTCTTTTTTATCCATATGCTCTTATCCCTCAGCCCACTTGAGCTGCAACCTGCTCCAAGCTTAACCACTTTCTTTCTTTTCCAGAAATTTAAATGCGACATCAAGACTGTGTTGCAGGTCCATCATTTCTGCATCCACCTTCTTTAAAAGACGCGAAAGGTCATAGTCCTTAGATTCAGAAACCAGTTCCTTGATCTTTTTTTCCAGCTTGGCCGCTTCTTCAATCAGCTCTTCGATTCTTTCTTTTGTGACCATCTTTTACCTCTTTCTTTAAGAAATAATTTCTAATTCAAATTATCACTCGATACTCCTGGTCTTGACCAATCTTTCGGAAACCCTTCTCATATCCAGGCGATACTGGTTCATCACCACCTGAGCCAGATCAAGCGGATCCAGTCCGTAATCCTCCAGACCCTTGGTCTTAACCGGAGTATTCTTACTGGAGATATTAACCCCCAGATGGATCTTGGTGGAGACTCTTGTGCGGGTGACTGTGGAGATGGTCAGCTTGGCGTCCCCGTCGAAGATATCGTTCCCCCACCTCTGCAGGACATCCCCTTTTAGCCGGTGATTTAATTTGTCCTTTAAGATTGAAACCAGAAGCTTCTGTTTTAAGATCGCCTTTTCCAGATCCAGATCGAAATGTTCGAGGATGAAATGCAGCATCCTCTCACTTCTTACCTGGATTTTCTTCTTGTAGTGGTCGATTCCTACTAGATACTTTTCCTCTACCTCGCACGGACCGATGAAGCTGACGATGCTGTCTCCTAAAAGGTCAAATTTAGCATATGCCCAATGGGAGACGAGCTCTTCTCCGGTAAATTTTATCTCCTCAGACACAAAAAGCGATTTCATAACTCCTCACTTTTCCTGTGGATCCATTTTTTGTAAAATATATGAAATTTATCCAATATCCGCCAGCTTGAATTTATCTTTGTAGTTTCGTATAAACTTATTCCTCAGGCAAAGGTTCTCCTTAGAGCTCAAATCCCCGTCCTCCTGCACGATCTTGAAAGCCCAGTCCCGAGCCTTAAAAAGAAGCTCCAGGTCCTCGCTCAAATCTGCTATTTTGAAATCCGGCAGCCCGTGCTGTCTAGTCCCGAAAAACTCCCCGGGACCTCTTAATTTTAAATCTGCCTCTGAGATTTTGAATCCATCTGAGGTGGAGGATAAAATCTGGAGTCTTTTCCTTGCCTCTTCAGAAACTAACTTGGAAAATTTCAGGATACAGTAAGATTGCTCTTCGCCCCTGCCAATCCTTCCCCTTAACTGGTGAAGCTGGGAAAGTCCGAACCTCTCCGCATGCTCTATCAACATCAAAGTGGCATTGGAGACATCCAAGCCTACTTCGATTACTGTGGTGCAGACTAAGATATCGTAATCCCCGGAACGAAAAGCCTTCATTATCCTTTCCCTTTCTTCCCTTTTTATCCTGCCGTGAAGCAAAGCTATTTTTCTGTGGGGGAATATTTTCTCCTGGAGAAACTGATACCCCTCAGTTGCTGCTTTTAAATCAGCTTTCTCTGATTCCTCGATCAGAGGATAAACGATATATGTCTGCCTCTTTTTTTTAAGCTCCTCTTCTAAGAAAATATAACCTTTCTCAGAGGAATTTTCATCTAAAAGTCTGGTCTCAATCTTTTTTCTGCCCGGCGGCATCTGGTTAATCACCGAGATATCCAAATCCCCATAGACTGTCAGGGCTAAGGAACGGGGGATAGGGGTTGCGGTCATAACCAGAAGGTGAGGCGATTCACCTTTTAGCTTCAGACTTAGCCTCTGCATCACCCCGAAACGATGCTGCTCATCTATCACTGCCAGACCCAGCCTGTTGAAATTTACCTCTTTTTGAATCAGGGCGTGTGTGCCGACTATAATCTTTCCCTTTCCTGAAGAGATTTTTCCCAGAATCCCCTTTCTTTCCCCGGGTTTGACTGAACTGGTTAAAAGCACAGGTTCAATCCTCAGCGGCTCCAACAAGGAGGAAAGACTCAGATAATGTTGCTCTGCTAAAACCTCAGTTGGCGCCATAATGGCTGTCTGGTAACCGTTTTCTATTGCCATCAGCATGGATATGAGTGCCACGATAGTCTTACCTGAGCCAACATCCCCCTGCAAAAGCCGTTGCATAGCTTTACCTGAGGAGACGTCCTGATAGATCTCATTTAAAACTTTCCTTTGATCCTGAGTTAACTCAAAAGGGAGGCTCTCCAAAAACCTCTTTACCATCTCCCCGGGTCGGTTGAAGATCGAGCCCTTCTCTTTTAACCCCAAATGTCTTTTTCGCAAAGCTAAAAGTAACTCCAGGTAGAAAAGCTCTTCAAAGGCTAACCTTTTTCTTGCCTTTGAAGCATCCTCTATGGAATCCGGAAAATGGATTGTTTTTAAAGACCAGTCCAATGAAGGAAGTTCAAGCTCTTCTCTTACCCTGGCGGGTAGAGTTTCCTGAATCTGGGGAAAAAGGTTTTCCAGGAGATAGCTAATAGTCCTGCGGAATCCGCGACTGTCCAGGTAGACATTTTTTAACTCGGAGGTGGATGGATAAAGCGGGATTACCCTGCCGGTATGGATTAACTTCTCCCCTTTGCCTGAGACTATCTCGAACTCCGGGTGAGGCATCTGCAGGCCATAGAAACTCCGCACCTCTCCAGAAGCCACAACTGTATCCCCCTCTTTGAACTTGTTCTGAATATATTTGATCCCGGAAAACCAGACTAATTTCAGAAAGCTTTTCTCGTCTCTTAGGATAACCCAGAACTGAGGAGTTCTCCATCTTTTTATCCCGTAGGATTCAACTGTTCCCATCACCGTTGCCCTGGAGTTTATCTGAAGCTCATCTATTGGCGTTATGGTGCTGCGGTCTAAATATCTGCGCGGGATGTGATACAGAAGATCTTCGACGCTGTTTATTCCAATGGTGGCTAAAGCTTCTGCTTTAACCGGACCGATCCCTTTCAAGTACTGAACCGGGCTTTGAAGGTCTAATTTTCTCGGCCTGCCTGCTAAAGACTGAGCGTCAACTGTTGAAGCCGCTCTCAAAATGTGCTCCTGAATGAAAAAATTATTAATCAGGGATATATTAATCTTTTTCCCAGAGCCTGTCAAGGAGTTTTAGGCAGGGGTCTAAAAAGTCAAGCCTTTCAGGCTAAAGTTCGGTCATATACCTTGGACGCATTAAAAACCTTTCAGTTTTATGCTGTCTTCTGTTTTTTGAGAATATTATTGAAGAGGTAACCTGCTCTGGTTTAAACCCTTAGACTGGACCTGGTCTCAAATTCGAATTGTCCGGAAAAAATTTTTAGAAAAACCCATTTTTTACTTGACAATATTTATCTTTTACTTTATAATAATTTCAGAATCATACGTAAAAACAGATGGTAGTCCCCGTAGGGGATGGAAGGTGGGTTGAAAAATATTTTTTACCAAAAGGAAAGGGTAAATTATATTAAGTTGAAAGTTGGCTCTTAACTTTTATCAAAACCCCATTTAAAGGAGGTGAAGGAAGTTCTGAGGGGGAACAGACCTGGAGGTAAAAGAAGGAGATACCAACCAGATCAACACCTTTAAATCTTTTAAAGAAAGGAGTACATCTATGCTCAAAAAAATATCCTTGATTATCGTTTTGTTATTGATTGTGGGAAGCTCCTCCTGGGCAGCTAATAAGATGGTTGCCACCAGTGATGCCAATAAGGTTGCCTTGAATCTTTCTGCAGACGAGCCCCTGGGTGGGGTGGTGGTAGCGTTGAAGTTTGCTGAACCCGGAACAAACGTCATCTGCACCAAGGCGGATTTCTCAGGTGGAATAGCAGACTATATCGCCGATGACGGCCAGAGCGGAGCAAAGTTCACCCTTATTGATAACGAGAAAAAGACTGTCCTGGCTGTGGCTATACCTTTTACCGCTAAAGCTATTCCGCAGGGCGAAGGGACTTTCCTAAACCTGGAATTCAAGGGTGAGGGAAAGGTCAAATTGGAAGAGACTACCATCTCTCATCAGACTGGAATCTCCCTGGTGAACGCCAAGGCACAGGAACTCAAATTTGATTTCAATCCGATTGAGCTCACTGCGCAGAAGGTCCAGGCTCTTCCAAAAGATTTCTCTTTGGCTCAGAATTATCCTAATCCCTTCAACCCCACAACCACCATCAGCTATGCTCTGCCTACAAACGCTTATGTAAAGCTCGTGGTTTACAACATCCTTGGACAGAAGGTAAAGACCTTGGTAGACGAAGAGCAGACCGCTGGATTCAGACAGGTGGTCTGGAACGGGCAGAACGACAGAGGTGAAACTGTCGGAAGCGGAATCTATTTCTACCGCATCCAGGCAGGCGATTTCACCAAAACCGCCAAGATGAGCTTGCTGAAATAAGATCTTACTTCCTCATTTCCTTCCTGCAAAGTAAGGGCGACCCGGTGGGTCGCCCTTACTATTTGTGAAATTACCGGTATCCCCACCCTGCCCCCGAAGCGGGGTGGTAATTTATTTATGTCCATCGTAGTGGCATAACCTCACCCTTTCCCTCTCCTTAAAAAGGAGAGGGAATATTCAGCTTGCTCTCTAGGGCTGATGTATTGTATCTGTTTTTTTGACCTTGTATTTGAATATTCCCCTTGTTTTTTCGTATAAAGACATTAAATTAATACTTTGATTTAATATCGAATAGAATGGAGGAAAAATGTCAAGAGCTTGTGAGATCTGCGGGAAAAAACCGCAATACGGTCATACAGTCAGTCATGCACATAACCTGACTAAAAGACGCTGGCTGCCCAACTTGCAAAAAGTCCATGCTTTAGTCAATGGTGAAAGAGTTACCATCCGGGTCTGCACCAGCTGCTTAAAAGCCGGCAAGGTCCAGAAAGTAAAATAAAAATACAGTGGCGCATGGTCAGACCCCACACCACTCTGTGGAAATTACTGACCACTGACCACTTGCTTATGGAGGCTATTTGCAACTGAGAATCTCCGCTAAAGACTTAGGAGCATTCGCCCTGCCCGGGTTTTGCCCACGCTGCGCCTGGCTAAAACTCCGTGCCGCCAACAAATTACCCTACCAGATCTTTCCAGGAATTTTCAGCTCCATCGATTCCTACACCAAGAAATTCATCAGCTCTTTTTTTGAAAAGTATGGACATTTCCCTGAATGGCTGGGATCAGAAGATGAGTTCGCGGGTCTGGTGAAGAAGCTCCATCACTCCAGCTTCAACACATCTGACCAGACTAACGACATACTTCTGACTGGCGTTCCGGATGAGATTTTCAAGCTAAAAAACGGCTCCTATTTTGTCCTGGATTATAAAACTGCCAAATATACTGAGACCCAGGATAGTCTTCTGCCCTTGTATGAAGTCCAGCTAAATGCCTATGCTTATATTGCGGAGAGGACTGGTCTTTCGCCGGTGAAAAAAATCGCCCTGGCATATCTTGAGCCGCAGACCGGATTAACGCAGGAGAATGTCGAAGAGTTCAAAACCGGT
>JALHSU010000219.1 GCA_022865345.1 Candidatus Zixiibacteriota bacterium | reverse complement strand
TAGAAAAAGGATAAGGATTTCTCGTAGGTCGGGCACCCTTGCCCGACAATTTTTCCTATTTTTTAGACCTTACTCATTTCCCTTAAAACATCATTCGTTTACCAAATATTTTAATGCCTCCGGCAATTTTTCCATCATATCCCCGGCGATCATACCCATTTCGCCTTTTTCATCCTGGGCTAAATCTCCGCACAGTCCGTGGATATAAACTCCGGCTAAGGCTGATTCAAGCATTGTCCCTTTTATGTCTTGTCCTACGGATCTCCGATTGGATCCATTCTGGACAAATTCGGATTTTCTCATCATCAGAATCTGAGCCATAAGCCCGATTATAATACCGGTCAAGACATCCCCTGAGCCTGCAGTTGCCATACCAGCATTGCCGGTGGGATTGACATAGATTTCCCCCTCAGGCTCACCGATTATCGTAGGTGCTCCTTTTAAGACCAATACACAATTAAACTTCTTTGCTGATTCGGAAGCATATTTTATCCGGTCTTTAGCAATCTCCTCAATCGGGACATTAATTAATCTGGATAATTCACCTATATGCGGCGTCAAAATCAGAGGTGCTTTTGCCTGATTTAAGATTGAAGAATCTTTGGAAATTGCATTTAAACCATCCGCATCTATAACCATAGGTAACTCAATTCTTGAAACCAATCGCCTGACTAACTCGACTGTCTCAAAATGCTGGCCCAAACCCGGACCTAAAGCCACACAATCAGCCCATTTCAATGCTTGCATTATCTCTCCTAACCCTCGCAGAGCCAATGCACCTTTTTTTCTCACGTCCGGGAGCGGCTTGGTCATCACCTCAGTCACCTTTACTTCCATTATATCATTAAGACTCATCGGAATCCCCAAAATGGCCATTCCTGCCCCAGCTTTTAAACAGGACAAAGAGGCTAAGGTTGCCGCTCCAGTCATCCCAGTTGAACCGGCAATGAGGAAGACCTTGCCACAAGTCCCCTTATGCGCATCACCCGGACGCTTTGGCAAAATGCTTTTCACCTCTTGCTCGGTGATCAAATTCAGATTAATCCTCTGCTCTTCAATTACCTTTTGTGGAACACCTATATCGATGATCTCAATTTTACCACAGTAACTGTTTCCGGGGAAGAAAAACTGTCCCACTTTGGGAAGACCCATAGTCGGGGTAACATTTGCTTTAACGCACTCACCTTCGATTGATCCTGTATCTACATCTAAGCCGGACGGGGTATCAATTGAAAGGATTTTTGTCCTGGATGAATTTATTAGTTGAACTGCTTTTTCTTCTAACCCTGTTACCTTGCCTTTAAACCCTGTCCCGAAGATCGCATCGACTAATAAATCAGCTTTGAGTTCAGCAGGCAATTCTTTATCTTTTGAGACCTGTTTTATGGGTAGTTTCAAAGAAACAGCTTTTTTCAGATTGGCTAAAGCATCACCTTTAACCTCTTCCTTTTTTCCTAAAAGGTAGAATTCTACTTTCGCACCCCACTTGGACAGGTACCTTCCCACCACGAACCCATCCCCGCCATTATTCCCCTTTCCGCAGAAGACTATAACCTTTTTGCCCTTGACTTTTTCATCTAACATCTTCTTGCCTGCCAGGGCTGAACCTATGCCCGCTTTTTCCATCAGTTCCAGTCCTGGGATTCCTTCCCTTTCGATAGTAATTTTATCGATTTTCCTCATCTGCTCTGAGGTAACTAATTTCATATCTACCCCTTTTTTCTATATGAATTAAATAAGTCTCTTAGCTTTTTCGCCTCATCTCTTGCGGCTTTGGCAAAATCCTTTTCAGCGGAAGCATAGATGACCCCCCTGGAGGAATTGATGATCGCTAAATCCCCCTTTTCATCGGTTCCATATTTGACCGTCAGCCCCGCATCCCCTTTTTGAGCGCCAACCCCTGGAATCAGGATAGGCAAGTCTTGAGCGATTTCCCTTATCTCCTTCAACTGTTCAGGGTAAGTGGCTCCGACAACCAAACCACAATTCCCTTTTTTGTTCCAGCTCAAAACTTTTTCAGCCACGATCTTATATAAGGGCTTCCCATCAAAACTCAGAAGCTGAAAATCCTTAGCCCCGGCATTTGAAGTCAGACATAGGATAAAACCACATTTATCCTCATATTCTAAGAAAGGAGATAAGGAATCTCCACCCAGATAGGGACTCAAGGTCACCCCATCCGCTTTGAATTCCTCAAAAATGGCTTTAGCATACATTTTGGATGTGTTCCCTATATCCCCTCTTTTAGCATCCAAGATAATCGGGATATCTTTTGGGATATACTCGCAGGTTTTCATCAGAGCCTCCAGCCCTTTTATTCCATAAGCTTCATAAAAGGCAAGATTTGGCTTGTAGGCGCAGACTAAATCCGAAGTTGAATCTATAATTTCCTGATTAAAAGCAAAAATCGGGTCTTTTTCCTGAAGTAAGAATTTTGGGATTTTTTCCAATTCTGTATCCAGCCCCACACAGAGGAGAGAATTATTTTTAGAAGAGGCTGATTTCAGTTTTTCGATGAATTTCATTTATTGGTCTCCCGTAGCGTCCTCACTCCCGTGAGGACGACTAATCGTTGCCTTTCGATAAATTTCATATTTCAGAATATTTTTTGACAGGGTTATTCAAGGATTTCAATCTATTTACAAATTCCTTTTTTACCCTACCCAAACCTAAACTGAATACTAAATCCCATCTATTAAAAGCAAGTAGTATATATTTAATGCTAAGACAAAATAAACCGTGTAACGGCATCTCGCACTGCTCAAAATATTTGACATCCCCCATTGTTGTTGAGTGCGTCACGAACGATAAATACCAGTAGTAAAAATCATAATCCTTCAATGCTGCTTTACTTACTTGTTCAGCTTTCTTTTTATAAGATTCACTCGCCCATCTGAAGATGAAATCTTCTTTATTCTTGGGATAATCGCCTTTTATTTCACTATATTTTTCTAATATGGTAGCTCTATTGTTTATTAGAACTTTTTTAGTTTTTTCATCCATCTTCGAATAAATGTCATATTTTTCGTATTTGTCCATTAGTTGCTTAGAAGCTATAATCTCAAAATCCAAGAATGCCTTTGCTTTTACTTCTCTTTCTGATATATCAAGCTTTGCCATCCATTCAATATCTATGACTCTTTCCATCAAGCTTCTGAGTAGAATTGCACTTTGTGTTCCAAAACCCTCCTCACATAAAGCTAAAATGCTCCAATAAATCCGAAATGACTGATAAAATAAAAGAGTGATCGCCTTGTTGAAATTGGAATCTAAATTCTTTGCTATTTTATCTTCATTCTTTTCAATTATTTCAAATAGCGTGTTAAAGAGGTTATAACTTAGATCAAGATGGTCTTTGTATCTAAAAAATGAGCTTAGGCTGAAATCGACGTAATCTTTTTTCAATGATAGTGGAATTAATCTTTCATTCATGGTAAGATTTTTCCTTAGGAAACTTTAAGTTCATGCGTTGCCACAGGAGTGGCAACGCTACATTATACCTTTAATTTGCCTACCAAGTCTCCAATCCTTTTTAACCTCTTTTCCTGACAGTATTCTTTCAACCCCTCGACGATTTTTATAGAGCATTCCGGATCAACGAAATTCCCGGTTCCGACTTGGATCATCGAGGCTCCTGCCAAAATGAATTCCAGCGCGTCCTGGGTGTTCATAATCCCGCCCAGCCCAATAACCGGGACTTTGACCTTTTGGGCAGTTTTCCAGACCATAGCTAAAGCCACAGGCTTAATTGCTGGCCCAGAAAGACCCCCGGTAATATTAGAAAGCCTCGGCTTTCTCTTCTCCAGATCTATTGCCATACCCACCAGGGTATTGATCAGGGAGACCGCATCTGCTCCAGCCTCTTCCACTGCCAGGGCAATCTCCACTATATCAGCCACATTCGGAGAGAGTTTAGCAATGATCGGGTAAGTGGTATTATCCCGAACAGCTTTTATACAGTCATAAGCACATTTGGGATC
>JALHSU010000218.1 GCA_022865345.1 Candidatus Zixiibacteriota bacterium | reverse complement strand
TTAGAGGATTCCACACGAGCTGAATATTTCAAAAAAGAATTCCCGGAAAGGTTTTTTAATCTGGGGATCTCAGAGCAGGATATTTTAGGCACATCCGTAGGTTTAAGCTTAGACGGGCTTATCCCTTTTGCCTGTTCCTTTGCGGTGTTTTTGACCAACCGGGCTTACGATGTTTTGAGGATTTCGATCTGCTATAATAACCGTAACGTCAAGCTGATCGGCTCACACGCCGGTCTTACTGTGGGCGAGGATGGAGCCACTGCCCAGTGTCTGGAGGATTTCGCCATCACCAGGGTTTTGCCGAATCTAACGGTTTTCTCGCCAGTTGATTTTATTGAAGCGAAAAAAGCCACCTACAAGATGGCAGAAATCTGCGGCCCGGTTTATATGCGACTGGCACGTGCACCTTTTCCGATAGTCACTAAAGAATCTGACCCGTTTGAGCCTGGTAAGGCGAATCTGGTAAGAGAAGGAAAGGACGTTACCATAATCGCCACAGGTCTTATGGTTTCCGAATCTTTAAAAGCTGCAGATATGCTCAAAAATGAAGGAATAGATATTCGGGTGTTTAATTTCCACACAATAAAACCGATCGATAAGGAGACAATCATAAAATCGGCTCAAGAAACCGGGGCAATAGTAACGGCTGAGGAACATCAGATAAATGGGGGACTGGGTAGCGCAGTGGCTGAGGTGTTAACCAGGAATCATCCGGTTCCTCAGGAAATGGTGGCAGTTTTAGATACTTTTGGCGAGTCCGGGGATGCAGAGGGCCTGCTCAGAAAATATCATCTGAAAGACATCGATATTGCGGAGTCTGTAAGGAAAGTGCTCAAAAGAAAAAAAGGGTGAAGGATAACCTGGACAAAGATTCAGGAGTTATGGGAAAATCAGAAATAGTCCCCTCCTTGCTCTCGGCTGATTTCTCAGCTTTGGGTGAGGAGATAAGGAAAGTCGAAAAGGCTGGATGTAAGCGTCTTCATCTGGACGTGATGGATGGGCATTTTGTTCCGAACATCAGCTTTGGGCCAGTGGTAATCAAAGCTGTTAGAAAAAGGACTAAACTTTATCTGCAGACTCACCTGATGATCGACCAGCCGGGGGAATATCTAAAAGAGTTCAAAAAAGCAGGAGCTGACTGCCTGATTATCCATCAGGAGTCGTGCTGCGATTTCAGGAAAACCCTAAGGAAGATAAAATCTCTGGGACTGGACGCAGGAGTTGCTTTGCGGCCTAAAACGCCACTCGAAACCATTAAGGACGTTCTTCGGCAGCTGGACATGATTTTAATTATGACAGTCGAGCCTGGTTTTGGAGGACAGCCGTTCATCCGGGGGATGGAAAAAAAGATTGCCAGAACAAGGAATCTATTAGAGGAGAAAAATTTGGAGATGCACCTCGGAGTGGATGGAGGCATAAATTTGAGAACTGCTCCCCTTGTGGTCAAATCAGGTGCAACTCTTTTGATAGCAGGGGAAGCTGTTTTTAAAGGGGATGCTCTGAAAAATATTAGAGCACTCTATAAAAGTATCCATATTTAAGGAGTAGTATATGCCAAAAAGACCATTAATCATCTTAGGCTCTGACCATGCTGGTTTCAAAATAAAGGAGTTCATCAAAAAAGAGCTTCTTAAGAAAAATTACCCACTGCAGGATGTGGGAACCTTCAGCTTGAAAAGAGTCGATTATCCGGATTTTGCAGAGAAGGTGGCACTCGAAGTCAGAAAGGACAAAAACAGAAAAGGAATCCTCACCTGTGGCACTGGAATTGGGGCATCCATTGCTGCCAATAAGATACCTGGTATAAGGGCAGCCCTGGTCAGCAATACAAAAGATGC
>JALHSU010000217.1 GCA_022865345.1 Candidatus Zixiibacteriota bacterium | reverse complement strand
GAACAAATCTACGATAAAGGGATATTCTTTCAAATACTCCAAAAGGATTATCATCTGGTCATAAGAGGAATAATTGGTGACCCCGATTTCAAGAGGTATTTCCCTTATGCCGACCAGGCCGGGGAAATCAGGGCTGTTTTTCTCCTGACCAACTTTTACCTGGCACTCCAGCCCTATTTGGCTAAATGAAGACTGTACGAATTTCTCTATTAGAGCTTTATTCACCTGAGGCTCTGAGACATAAGGAACTTCCCGCAGTTGACCACCCTTTAACCTCTTCAGGGCTAAAGATTCAGTCAACCTTTTTAAACTCTCCAGATGAGTTTTAAGCCCGGCCATGCTCGTTTTCTTCTGGTTTATCTGGGCTTGCAGGGAGCGGATGTGTTTTATCCCGAAAAACAGAACCAGGACAATCACTATACCTGCTATGAGAAAGAATTGTTTTTTCATTCTTTATCCACTAAGGCCAAAGCTTGCTTTGAATTTCAGTATCTCGCCATCCAGTTTCCGCTCTAAATTAGGATTAGTTAACGCAGAGGAACGGTTTAGAAAAATCCTCAGCTCCTCAGCTCTAAAAAAACTGTCCACTTTATCTTTACCCTGAATAACTCCAGTGAACTCACCCTGATATTTTTTGCCTGCCTTTTTCACAGTCAAAGAATTAAGAGAAACGTCTTCCGGGACCAAGTTAGCCAGGTCTATCAAAAATTCTGCCCAGGCAGGCTGGGTCTCCACCGAGTTGGAGATAAGCTCAGTGGAAAGCTCTTTAAGCTCACTTTCTCTCTTTTTGATCTCTCCCTGGGCAGATTTCTCCTCTTCTAAGAACCTGAGCCAGTCTATTGAATATTTAAGATTTGCTCCAAGGATGAAAAGGACTGCCGCAGTAAAAACAGAAGCTAACACAGTCGCTATCCTTTTGTTCTTCCTTTTTTCCCTGAAGGAGACCGGCTCCAGGGAGAAATTAAACTTTCGGGGATTAAGAAGAGCCAGTCCCATGCATCCGGGATAGGTCAAAAGCTCCTCATTAGAACCTTGGAGTATTTCCTCAGCCCAGAGCGGGACTATTTTCAGATCGACTTTCTTTTTCAGGGCTTCTAAAAAATCAGATGGCTTGAAGCTCCCGCCCACCACAATCTTTTCGATTTTATCCTGGGGATAAGTCTCCGTATAAAATAGGATGGTCTGATGGATATCTTTAATCAGGCGGTCGCCTTCTCCCAAATCTTCCTGTACAGGTAAGGGTAGTGCCCGTGTGATCCTGACCTCCCTACCCTTGAATATCAATATTCGGCTTCTGCTCCCGCAGACATCTACAAAAGCTACGGTCTCATCTTCTTTCAGCTCACCTAAATCCTCCAACAGAGTCCGCACTGCTACAGGATAGGTGGTGAAGATTACCGATTTTGGCTTGTATCCGGACAAAAGCGAGGCAAGCTCCTCTAAATGCTTCCTGCCTAAGCCAACTACCATTACCCTGACTTGAGTACCGATGGTCGCATCTTCTAACTTGCCCAGCTCATCGTATAGGTATTCGGATTCCTCTTCCAGAATTTTTTGGGTCTCTTTTTTGATTGCCTCCTTATAAAGATTCCCTTTCAATGGAGGCACGAGAATGGTCTTGTGTACCGAGCCTTCAAGACCACCGCACAACCGAATATCTAATTTCCCCTTTTCCTGGGAAAGATATTTTGCCAGTTCCTCACGGCTGAGTTTCAACAGCTTGATCACCTTCATGGTGTCTTTCTGCGGCTCAGTCAAGAGCACTCGAGCTATCTCTCCATCCCAGTCAATTGCTAAGATCAATTTCTCTCCTTAAATTCATTTTACACCGGACTCTTTTTAAATGGATATGTCATCCCCCAGTCCCCCATTGTCTTCTTTATCCGGACCTGAGGAATAGAACTCATGAGTAGTAGCATCCCAGAGATATTTAACTCCCCAGGGATCAACAGTCTTATCCGCATCCATTACCAGCCCGGCCTGAGTTAAGGAAGAAACACTGGTTACTAACCCCCAATTTGTTACCCCATCCCAGTTACCGGACGGGTCTGTAGAATCCTCATCTACAAAACCATCTTCATCATCGTCATTGGCTGCCAGGATCAAGGCGGCCTGGTTTAATATAGCGAGTTCTTCCTCAATCTGTCTTCTCCAGGATATGGAGGCTTCCAGCTCAGATTGGGAGATATATATCAAAATATCATCGAAGTCTTCGTCTGTACTCTTCTGAGTATATGTGCCATCAGAAAGAGTTGCATTCTCCTGTTCGAATCTAAGATTTCTTCCAGAAGAGATTAAAACTGCGGCAGTAGTTCCGATGGTCCTGCCATCGACTTTCAAATCTTCAAATGGGTCACCCTGGTTGGTCGCCACATAGGCATAATATTTATTTTTGTAGTTCTCATCGGTCTGAGCTGAAGGAGGTAGTTCCAAAGCATTTACCGGCAGAACGTAATTTGAGTCCGGTAATGGCAAAACCAGGTTCTTTTCGTAGTAATTGATAATCGATTTTTTTATCTCCTCCATCTCTTTTCTGGTGGCCCTTTCTTTCTCCAGTTTGCTAATCGCACCATAAAGATTAACCACTGATAAGGTAAGCACTCCCATAATCGCCATAACGATTAATAACTCTATTAAAGTAAAACCTCTCTCTTTATTCATTTATGGAGCTTGACAAAATCTTTAAAGCTGATATTCCAGGGATAAATCCCTATTAAGTCAATTATAGAGTGGATTTCCCCCTCATTCCTATTTTGATTTAAACTCACACCCCCTGTAGAGGTATTCTACAGGACACTAAAAGCGATTTTTGCAGGGGATGCATCCATCTGGATGCATCCCCTGCTACTTCTTCTTAATCCGTTAATCTATGAAGTAGTAAATATCAATCCTCCCTGAGCCAGTGTAAGCTGCACTCGCAGTTATTGCTCCGCTGGTGTATGCACCATCGTCTAACTGCCTGTCAATGTTTTGACCCACATCCGGTGGTATACTGATGCTGACATAGTTGCCCATCTTGTGATAGACTAGGGTGTCGTCAGACCATCCCCACGCGTAAGTGCCTCCAAACGGGCTCCTCCGGGCCTGCTGAGCCAGATTCTGAGACTGCAGATCGTTCCACACGGTGGAATCTGCGTCAAACTGGCCATTGCCATCTCTGTCTCCTGGCAGCTGCTCAAACTTATCGAAATAAGTGTAACAGCCAGCATAGAGTCCCTGCAGGTCCTTTACCTGCCTTCTTATCTTGGCGTTATTGATCATTGCGGCACCGCCTAATATGGCGCCGATCAGAAGACCGATAATCACCAAGCCGATGGCTAACTCTACCAGAGTAAAACCGCTCTCTTTTCCCAACAGCTTCCTCATTTCCTTCACTTCTGTATCACCTCCTTTCTTTTTAGGATTTCCAAGAAAAAAAACTCCTCATCCTTTTCAACTAGAACTGGCGAAAGAAACCGGGCACCATAAAAGACCTTAAGAAAGTGATTTGTTTGATTGGAATATGTTTCCGCTGCTGGGAATAGATCAGCGAAGATTAAATGCAGTCCCCCTCATACCCATCTACTTTTTCTCTAATCGGAATACCTGGTCAAAACTTTAGGTGATTTACCTTACTTTTCGGATTTTTGATGATTTTTACCTAAAGATAGATGCTGTTCATCAAAAAGCTGATTAGGAAAAGAAATAAATAATTCAGAGAAAAGAAATCTTCTATTGAAAGAATACTATTTACCGATAACGATATTAAGTAATTGAGATCAAAAAACAGAATGTATTAGCTTTAAAGAGAGGCTGGAACAAATTGCCACAGAAAATAAGACAGATCTTCTGGATATTCCTGGTCGACACCTACATCCTCATTATATCTTTTGCCCTCTTGAAAGTAATTGAGCTTGGGTTAAAATCTTTCTGGGCAAATGAGGTCCGCCTGCTCAAGCTTCTGGATATCGCTTTTACCCTGCCGATACTTTTAGCTTATATATTCCTTTTGTCATTCGATTTGAGTGAATTTTTCTTTAGAAATGAACAAGGGACGAATTAGATG
>JALHSU010000216.1 GCA_022865345.1 Candidatus Zixiibacteriota bacterium | reverse complement strand
GACAGGAGATCAAGCGGTTAAGATTTATTGGGAGGAAAATGATGAGCGTGATTTTTACAGGTATAAGATTTACTGGGCTCCTGAGACTGATGGCATTATTCCTGAACCAGACGGAGATTTTCAATTGATAACTTCAGTCTCCAACCCAGAGTATACTGACACGGATGTGACCAACGGAAAAACCTATTATTATATTATAACCGCAGTCGATTTCTCAGGTAATGAAAGCGGGAACTCTGCACTTATCTATGACACTCCCAGACCCGAAGGTTTCAGTTATGGCTTGTTTGACAAAGCAGTCTATCCTAGAGTTGCCGGAATATACTTCAAAGTTCCGCAGGGTCTCCTGATTGTTCCCTGGGATAGCTCAGCTTGTGATATTTACTTAGATAAGGTGTCTGGGATCTTTTATCTAAATACAACTAACAAGAACAGTGTGTGGAATGATATTCAGGATATGGGATATACCAATGATCTGGATGAGATAAATGTGGCTCCGAGCACTGGCTGGTCTGATTTAGGATATGTCGAAGTTATAATCGGTCACACGTATGTTATATGGACCTGGGATTATCACTATGCCAAGCTAAGAGTAACCAATAAATATGCTGATTATATCACATTTGAGTGGGCTTATCAGACTGCGCCGGATAATCCTGAACTCAAACCGGTTCCGAAAAAACCTCGGTAATGAAAAAAAGTGGAGAAGATTAGATGAAAATCTTGATTTCTCAAACTGGGTTTGTTAGATTAAGTCCGAACGCCACTAAAGTGGCAGAGAACACTTAATAAACAAAAAAGGAGGAAAAGATGCCAAACAGAAAGTTGGTCTTAGGGATTCTCCTGGGGATTTTGGGGCTGGTGATAACCGGGTGCGGTATGTATGTGGGCGGCGTATTCGGCGGACCCAGGTATGGTAATTATCACCATCCGCGCTACTGCTATGACTGCCATCGTAATCCCGGCTGGACCAGAGCATACGATGACTGCGGGTTCTACGATTTCTATTTCGCGGGTAATGGGTATTACTACCGTCCCAGGCACGAAGAACACAGGGTTTATGTCTACAGGAAATACAATTACGGAAGAGATAAGGAGTTTGTAAAGTATTATGAAAGACACAGGCTGGATGATAAGGAAAGAGTTAGAATTGAGAAAGAATATCGCGGGGTAGGGGAAGGGGAGAGAAGGAGAATCGAGAAAGAATATAGAGAGTATGATAAGAAAGTCGAGGGCAAAAAGGAGCGTGAGGAGAAGGGAAGAAGGTGAAGTTCTTTACGTCCTGCCTTAAATGGATGATGGTCCAAAAGGCGACGTGAAAGGAGTGATCAATATGTTGAAGATTTTGAAACCGATGCTGGTGATCCTGATATTAGGTTTAAGTTTAAAACCAGCATTAGCGCAGTTGCCGGAAGACTTTAAAGGGGAGGTCGAACAGAAGAGTATCCAGTTGCCAGATGATTTTAGCGGGGAAGTCGGGCACAGGATCATTCATACCCCTAATCCCGGACTGGATATCGAGGTCTGGATCAATAAAGCGGAGGGTTCTACCTATTATCCGGGTGAGGATATAAGGGTTTATTTCAGGGCCTCCAGGGATTGTTACGTCGTAGTTTACAACCTTGATACCCGCGGATATATAAACGTTCTTTATCCTTATAGCTCAGAGGATGATCGTTACGTCGAAGGCGGGAGAGTTTACAGGATTCCGGGCAGATATGATGATTATTCTCTGACAGTGGATGGTCCTTCAGGCGTCGAATATATCCAGGCAGTGGCTTCTTATGAGCCTCTTTCCCTTCCGCACTGGTCGGATTATTATAGAGAAGGAACAGAGCCAGCAGATATCCGCACTTTGAGGATGGATGAGGACGAAGACCCCTACGTTTTTATGGAATGGGTAAATCACCAAATCAGCCCGTTTCCGGATTATTACACGGATGTGACAAATCTCTACGTGAGATATCCTCATCCCAGGTGGTATTATCATCCAAACCTTTATCAGTATTATCCCTATTCTTTCCCTTATGATTTAGGAAGCGTCTATATCTGGGCACCCTTTGCAGTGGATGTTTACATCGATGGCATCTTCTTTGGAATAGCTCCGCTAACCATACCGTCAATCGTGTGCGGCAGGCACTTTGTAACGGTTTACTACAATGGCTGCAGGCTGTGGGATGATTATGTTTTTGTCGAATCCAGAAAAACAGTCAGAGTGCAGACCAAGATAGACCAGAGGGTAAGATACGTATCTGAAGACCCGGTTAAAAAAGAATACCGTACCTGGAAGGAAAAGGAATACCGGCTGGTCCAGGAGCGAAGGTCACAGCCACTTGAGCAGAAGATTCGCAACCGGTCTGATTTTGTTCCTGATAAAAATAACATAACGCGGAGAGAGGAAAAGTCGACCAGAAAGGGTGGACCGGCAGAGCAGAACAAAGAAGGTTATCGGACTGACTATCAGAACAGAAATGAGGTAAAAAACCAGGGAAGGGATTTTGTACCGGAGAAACAGAAACAAGATGAAAGATCATCCAGACAGACAGGTTTTCTGCCTGAAAGAGGACAGGTGAAAGAAAAGGAGCTCAGAGAGCCAGCACCAGAGAAGAACACAACCAAGCATAGGGAAATCAGGACTGAACCCCAGTCTCAGGATAGGCCTTCTTTCACACCGAGTGATCCTGGATCTTCACGACCTGAACCGAGAAAACAGGAAATGCGGATAGAGAAGAGTAACAGGTCAGGAGAGGGAAGGGCTGAGGTCAAGATAAACAGAGGCGGAAGGAAAAGGTGAGGTGAGCTGAGATGAAAAAAGCTTTTATAATCCTGACCTTGTGTGTGTTCCTTGCCTTTCTTCTTTCAAATGCTCTGGCTATAGAAAGGGTTTCCAAGAAGGATACTGCAGCCAGCAAGGAGCAAAAGGAAGAGGCAACACCAACACCAGCACCTGCTCCCGAAAAAAAGGAGTCAATTCCGCCTGAAAAGCAGGTAATAAAACCTGAACCGGGACAGCCCAGGGAAGGCGAAGTCAAGAAACCGCAAAAGGAACGAGAGGAAGGATTGTCCAGAATATTAAAGGGGTTGAGGAAGGGTTTGAAGGAAGAGGGAAAGGACAAGTACGATTATTTCATAGATAAAAACGGGAACGGGATAGATGACCGCTTAGAGCAGCAGGGTAAAACCGAGAAAAAACCTGAGGAAAGGAAAGCTCCGCCTGAGAAAAAAGAGCGGCGAGGGAGATAGATCAGTCCAGATGCGAGATAAAACCCCGCAGTAAAATGCGGGGTTTTTTATTCAAAAGCCAAAAGGGAGGTAGTTTTTAATACCCCCTCAACTGCCTGTATCTCCTTGGTGATAATCCGAGGGATATCCTCATAAGTCTTGGATTCAATGACTGCTACGATGTCATAAGGTCCTGCAACCGGGGTTGCAGATTTCACCTGAGGGATTGATTTTAAAGCCTGAATAGCACCGTTGATGCTTTTCGGCTCCATCTCGATTAAAATATAAGCTCTGACCGGCATTTCGCCTCCTTTTAGATTAATAAGAATATAAAAGCCAATTTCTACCTGTCAACAAAAATCGATAGGGTGTGAAAGATAGAAAAAAGAAGAGATTTCGTAGTGCGACCCTTTTAGGGTCGCTGAGTGTACATTGTTCAGCATCCCCAAACAAGTTTGGGGATGCCACCCAGGCTGGTATCCGGTCAAATAAATGGTAGCGCAGACATTCTTGTCTGTGATTTAAAGTCAGGCAGGAAGAGACTCTTACCAAAGGAAGTAGTCGTAAGTCCTGCGGTGGCTACGCCAGACGTAGCTAATTAGCAGACCCACCTTGCCCTCAAGGTGGGAGTAAGGACCCATGTTGAGGGCAACATGGGTCTACGATGTCTTTTGCTTGCGTATCAGAGGGTCGAGGAATCTAACGCAGACTAAAGTCTGCGGCTACCAGCTTGTTTCTTCCCTGTTCCGAATGAGGACAGCCACAAGGGCTGTCCCTACATCTACCTTTCTTTGGTCAGGCAGGAATGCCTGACCTACCGGGAACCTCTCCCTTGGTCCTTCTCCTTAAGAGGAGAGGGAAAGAGCAATCTCGTAATTATCGCTACCAAGTTTTGCCTATAAGTCGTATTTTACATAGCAGGTTGTTGCGCCAAAGGTAGCTATGAGCAAATCCAGGGTTGTAATCGTTCGTTCTGAAAAAGTCTTAAGTAAATCTAAACAGATCGATTCTTTTGTTTTGTCTGAGATGCTCAAAAAAGGTCTTCAAACGCTCAGTGGAGACCTTGATTTCAGGGATAGTATCAGGAGACATTATTCTCCCCAGGATGTATTGGGTTTGAAAGTAAATTGTCTGGCAGGGAAAGGGGCTTCGACTCATCCTGAATTTGCCGTAGCCTTTGCCAATTTGCTCAAACAAAGCGGAACTAAAGAAAAGAATATCATCATCTGGGACAGGTCGAATGATGAGCTGGAGGAAGTCGGTTTTCCGCTGAATTGCAAAGGCGATGGTTTGCGCTGTTTCGGGACTGACACGGATGGAGTCGGATACTCAAATAATTTATATGAGCATCTGAACATCGGAAGCCTGGTGAGCAATATTTTATTAAATTACACCAACGTTCAGGTCGATCTGCCTGCTTTAAAAGACCATAGTCTGGCTGGAATAAGCTGTGCCTTAAAGAACTATTATGGTGCGATCAACAATCCCAATAAATATCACGAGGATGGTGGTGACCCTTTTATCGCGGATTTGAATGCTCTCCCGGAAATTAAAAATCAGAGCAGGTTGATCATCTGTGATGCTTTGACTGTTCAGTATAAAGGAGGTCCATCATATCATCCTTCCTGGAATGAAGTCTATGGTGGAGTACTCATAAGCTCTGATCCTGTGGCTTTAGATTTTGTCGGCTCTCAGATAATAGACCAGTTAAGACAGAAGAAAAATCTACCGACTCTTGAGAAGTCAGGCTTGAGTCCCAAGTATGTCTTTACAGCGGCGGATAAAAATCATAACTTAGGAAAAGCTTCTTTGGAAGAAATTGATAAGATAGAGATTAATGTCTAATTAAAAAAAGAATGAAAAGGCTTAAACGAAGAGAGTTTTTCAAATATTCCCTAGCAGGTGCCGGTGGTGCACTCTGCTCAAATCTGATTACGAAGATACCTTTTATATCTATTCCAGATACAGCTTATGCTCTGAGTTCAACTGGGAAGCTCTCTCACGTCGAGGCAAAGTATTACAAGAAACTTGATCATAAAGAAGTCGAGTGTCAGCTCTGTCCCAGAAAATGCAAAGTAGGTGACAGGGAGCGGGGTTACTGCGGGGTCAGGGAAAACCAGAAAGGGATTTATTATACTCTGGTCTATGGCTTAGCCTGTTCTTTTCATCAGGATCCGATTGAGAAGAAACCTTTCTTTCATTTCCTTCCCGGAACTGATGCCTTTTCCATAGCCACTGCCGGTTGTAATTTGAACTGCAAATTCTGCCAGAACTGGGAGATCTCTCAGGCACGACCAGAGCAGACTGATAACATAGAGTTGTCTCCTCAGACTGTGGTAGAATCTGCTTTAAGCGGGAACTGTTCTTCAATCGCTTACACTTATTCTGAGCCGACAATTTTTTACGAATATATGCTGGACTGCGCAAAAGCAGGGAGAAAAAAAGGGGTAAAGAGCGTGATGGTCTCAGCAGGATTTATCCAGCCAGACCCGTTAATTGAGCTATGTAAAGAGTTAGATGCGGTCAAGATAGACCTTAAAGCCTTTAATGAGAAATATTATCAGGAGATTTGCAGAGGGAAACTGCAGCCGGTTCTGGATACTCTTAAAGAATTAAAAAGGATTGGCATCTGGTATGAGATAGTGTACCTGATGGTTCCCACTTTGAATGATAATATGGATGACATCAGGAAAATGTGCGACTGGATGCTAAAAGATTTGGGTCCGGACGTGCCAGTTCATTTTACCCGCTTCACGCCATTGTATTTACTGAAGAATTTACCGCCGACTCCGGTCTCCTCCTTAGAACAGGCAAAGAGAATAGCTCAGGAAAGCGGGCTGAAATTCGTCTATATCGGAAATGTCGGAGGACATGAGGGAGAAAATACCTACTGTCCAAAATGCAGGAAAATTCTTATCGGCAGATATGGGTATATCATTACCCAGATGAATCTGCAAAAGGGGAATTGCAAATTCTGCGGGGAGAAGATTCCTGGGGTTTGGGCATAGGTTCTAATTTTGTAGCGGAAGGCTTCAGCCTTCCATTTCTTTGGAGGTCTGAAGACCTCCGCTACATTTAAATCTTTATTTACAGTGTAAGTTTCACATCGTCGGGTCAGGGGACCCGACGAGCACCTGAGTTTGGGTGCAGCAACATCAGTTCATAGCCACTTCAGTGGCGTTATGGAGTTTTAAACCTCACCCTTGCCCTCTCCTTAAAAAGGAGAGGAAAATTCCCTCGTCGGGCGTAAAGCCCGACGCTACATTTTTGGTAGTTGTAGACCCACCTTGCCCACAAGGTGGGTCTACAGGCCCATGTCTGTAGCAAATTGGGTCTGCTGAGTTTCGAACCGTGTTTGAGAGTCAGACAAGAATGTCTGACCTACCTGCAACCTCACCCTGACCCTCTCCTGCCAGGAGAGGGTAAATGCCCTCGTCGAGGGTAAAGCCAGACGCTACGTTTTCTATTCCCAGACAAGTTCCGGGATGCCACCCTAAATATGTCAGACAAGAATGTCTGACCTACCGGGAATCGCACCCTCCTACAAAACTGTAGGAGTTCAAAATTTTGAACCCCTACACCTTTTGCTGTAATCGCAATATAATAATGTCCTGTTTTAGCAAAGTAGAAATGTCCTATTTTGAGATTGCCACAATATCTTACTTTAAAGGAGGATATTATGGCAGGAAAGGACATGATCAGGATGAGTCAAGAGGAGATAAG
>JALHSU010000215.1 GCA_022865345.1 Candidatus Zixiibacteriota bacterium | reverse complement strand
ATGTCTGACCTACCGAACACAACAATTTTCGTGCCCACCAGGTCCCCTGACCTGGTGGGAAGACAGACCTGTCGGGTCAGGGGACCCGACAGGCACATAAGGCGAGACTTTTGGAGTGCGTTGACTGTGTCAATGCGGCATCATCACGGATGATGCACTCCAAAATTAAACTATGTCCACTAAAATAAAAATCCTTCCTCCGGAATTAGTCAATAAAATCGCCGCAGGCGAGGTTGTTGAGCGGCCGGTCTCCGTGGTCAAGGAGTTAGTGGAAAACTCGATTGATGCTGAGGCGACGGAGATATCGGTTGAGATAAAGTCCGGAGGTTTGAAATATATCCGGGTGGTGGATAATGGGTGCGGGATGGATAAAGAGGATGTGGAATTAGCTTTCACCCATCATGCTACCAGTAAAGTCTCCTCTTTTGAGGAATTAAATAGAATCTTGACATTAGGCTTCAGAGGGGAGGCACTGCCGTCGATTGCATTGGTTTCGCAGGTTGAGGTGGTGACGAGGTCTAGTACGCTTTCACCCTCACCTTTATCCTCTCCCTACGAGGGAGAGGAAGATGCCGCCCAAACCTCGCCTCCTGGGTCACCCTCTCCTTTGTCCTCTCCCATCAAGGGAGAGGAAGGCGCGTCCCGACCCGCCCCGACAGGAGTGCAGTTAAAAATCGAGGGTGGTGAGATAAAAAGCATAAAAGAAGTTGGTGCTCCGGAAGGGACGTCCATTAATGTCAGAGAGCTTTTTTATAATACTCCAGCCAGAAGGAAATTCTTAAAAAGTCCCAACTCTGAGACCAGGCAGATAATCGAACGAATGACGACTTTTGCTTTAGCTTTTCCCCAGATTTCTTTTAAGCTCAAAGTCGATGGCAAGGAGACCCTTAATCTCCAGAAAGCAGATAATCTAAAACAAAGAATCGGACAGATCTTTGGCTCTCAGATTCTCAAGCAGATTTTGGAATTAGATTGTGATTACGACGTCGTGCAGATCAAAGGATTCCTGGGCAAGCCGGAAATAGCTAAAACAAGCCGGGCTGAGGTTTATCTTTTTGTCAACCAGAGAAATATTTTTTCCAAATCTCTTTATCATGCCATCCTCACCGGATACAAAGACCTTCTGCCAAAAGGGAAGTTCCCCTGGGGAATAGTTTTTCTGAGCCTGCCACCTGATACGGTGGACGTCAACGTTCACCCGGCAAAGAAGGAAGTCAGGTTCTCAAATGAAAAACAGATGTATGAGTTTCTATATTCAGCAGTATACAAAACCCTGAATACTGGCCTGGTGATGCCTATTTACACTGATATGAAAGAGAAACTTATGACTACAGATAAAGAGGGAGCGTATGGCAATATGCCCCTACATCTGAAAGAAGGGACGCCTGAATATTTTACTGAAAGAGATAAAACTCAGTCCTTTCAACAAGAGTTTTTAGCTGAAGTTTTTAAAGGGATGAAGGTCTCTCCCTTAAGAGAAAAAAAGACTGAGGAAGCTACT
>JALHSU010000214.1 GCA_022865345.1 Candidatus Zixiibacteriota bacterium | reverse complement strand
TAGCTCCTCCATGGATAAAGAGTGCTAAATCTATGTTCTCCGAGATTAATATAACTCGTTTCTTAATTTTGACAAGCGTTTTTTGAAAGCCGCGCCACTGACAAATCGGCATGGGCTTGATAAATCAAGCCCCTAAAAAAAAGTAGGGGTTCGATTCATCGAACCCCAAAAAACTTCTGGAGTGCATTGACTATGTCAATGCTGCATCCCGCCTCGCTCTCAAGGTAGGTTTTCTCTGTAGAGACGCATGCTATGCGTCTCTACTTTAAAAGAATCATCTTTTTGGCCTGAGTGAAATTATCAGCCTTTATGGAGTAAAAATAGACCCCGGCAGAAACCTGGTTTCCAGAATCATCTTTACCGACCCATCTTACGGATTTCAGACCAGCAGACTGATACTCATTAATCAGGGTCCTCACTTTCTGTCCCAGGATATTGTAAACTGCAAGGGTAACCTGGCAATCAGCCGGCAGCGCATATTCGATATAGGTCTCAGGATTAAACGGATTAGGATAGTTGGGCAATAAAGTAAAACTCTTTGGCAAATCAGCTACAGGTTGATCAGAAATCCCGGTTGTTCCATATATTGCCTTCATCACTCTGCCTTTATCATCAACCACTTCCAGGTTTGTTAAGGTGCAGACATTTTCAAGAGGTATGGCTAAAAGATCCACGGGTCCTGAAGGTATATTTGCACCTCCTAAACTGAAAACTAAGATCCTCAGCTCATTATTGTTGATTTTATAGATCAAATCCATATTTGTGGAATAGAGGTAGGGCAAAGCCAGGGTATCTGAACAAGCAAAGGTGAAAAGTGCGGCTCCAACAGGTGCCTCAGAGTTGAAGGAGAATAGAAAAACAGAATCTCTTACAGAAGTAGTAAAATAGGCAATCTTATCTGAATAGCCAGTTGTGTCCCCCGGTATAGCATCATGCCGCATTATCCTGGTCATCAGGACAAAGTCGGATAGAGTTAAAACTTTCCCATTTCCGTCAATATCTGTATTGGCAATCTGCTGAGCCGAGTCGAGAGTGAAAACTGCAGTACCCTCCATGAAATAGCTTAAGAATAAGACTGCATCCGCAACCTCATAGGGAATAAGGTTCAAATTCAAATCTCCGATTAGTTTCTCATCCCCGCACAGGATCACATGATATGCGCTCATCCAGCTCTGCAAAATCGCATAATCACTCATCTCATACGAAAGACCATTATAATTCAGGTCTGCACATTCAGCCACAGAAGGGTCTGGACTGATCTCATGCTGGATTACCTTAGCCATATACTCCAGATCAGCCGGGTTGATAACCCCATTACGGTCCAAATCCCCACGGCAGTTACAGCCTTCTGTTTTTTCATTTACTGCCTTTACCGCAGGCGTTATTTCAGAAGAGTAAGCTGATAGGAACTGGAAAGATAAAAAAATAATTACCCCCAACCAGATAAAATTTGTTTTTTTCATTTAAACCTCCTTTCCCCTCTCCTGTAGTAATTTAATACAATTTCAAGTCCTGTCAAGCAAGAAATGAGGTTGTAGAGGCGTATTGCAATACGCCCTTTCCTCAGTGCTGTCGGGAGTTACCTCCCTCCCGACAAAAACGAAAGCGTCAGGAGAAAACTCCTGGCGCCTCCAATTGAAATGTAGCGGAACTCTTCAGAGTTCCAGACTTTTTAGATGCAATAGAGGTCTAAAGACCTCCGCTACAAATCACCCCAGCGCTTCTTTTATCCCGTTTATCACGAACTGCACTGAAAGTGACAGAATCAGAAGCCCGATTATGCGGGTGATGACTTTCATTCCGATAGGCTTGAGGAATTTGAGGATCAGGTCTGACCTCAGGAGAATGAAAAGCGAAACCAGGTAGACTAAAATTATGGACAAAATGAAAAGAGCCTTATAAAAGTAAAACTCCTTTCCAACGATAGCAAATCTTTCCGGATGGTTGAAAAGAATCATGCCGGTTAAAATCGAGGCAGGTCCTGTGTGCAAAGGAATGGCTAAAGGGACGATGGTTATATTTTCTTTTTCCTCAGCTTTATCTTCTTCCTGGTATTCGGTTCTGGTTTTGTGACCGAAGAGCATCTCAACTCCGACGATAGCCAGCAAAATCCCTCCAGCTATGGAGAAAGAATACATCTTTATCCCCAGATAGCTGAAGATGTAATTTCCAAAGATAACGAAAAGTAGCTGCACCAGCAGGGCAATGCCGATCGCCTTTTTAGCCATATCCGCTCTTTCCTTCTTATCGTACCTTTGAGTCAGGGAAAGAAAGATCGGGATGTTGTTGATTACGTCTACAACTAAAAAGATGGATATGAAAACAGTTAGAAAATAGTTGAAAAGGTTCATATCACAAAGTAGCGTTGCCACTCCTGTGGCAACGGTTATACGTCCTCACAGGAGTGAGGACGCTACAAATCCGTCCAAGGTATAAGGGAAAAACACCTACCTCAAACCTCACTTTCGCTTTTCTGAGGTTTTAAATGCCTATAGATAAAAAATGCGATTCCCAAAATTACTATGATAACAATTATTATATCTGCGCCCCTGAAATAAGTCTTTATGGTCTGCCAGTTCTCGCCCAGGACTTTTCCGATGTATGCCAGGACAAAACACCAGGGTAAAGAGCCAAGGAAAGTGTAAATTACGAACCGGGGAAAGTTCATCTTTGCAATCCCTGCTGGCAGGGAGATGAAAGTTCTTATTACCGGAAGCAAACGTGAGAAAAAGATCGCCCAGTCTCCGTATTTTTTGAACCATCTTTCTGCAGTATCCAAATCCCGGTGCGAAAGTAATACATATTTCCCGTATTTCTCTATAAAAGGTCTACCTCCCCAGACCCCTGCCCAGTATGCGGCAACTGAACCCACAACGCAACCGAATGCTCCAGCCACTGAGACCCAGAGTAGATTAAATCTCCCGGTGTAGACTAAATACCCGGAAAAAGGCATAATTATCTCCGAGGGCAAAGGGATACAGGCTGACTCGATTCCCATTGTCAAAACTATCCCCCAGTAACCCAGATAGGAGATGGTATCTATTATCCATTTCCCCACCGGCGTGATTATGTTTTCAAACATTCTCCCCTGCTTTTTTGCTTATCTTTATCTTTCGCAGATGATGCCCCGCTTTCTCTAAAATGGTGAAATCCAAATCGAAAAGCTCTATCTTTTCGTCTAACAGCGGTATCCTGCCCAAGGTGTTGATTAAAAGCCCGTTTAAGTTCTCAAATTTCTCCTCAGGAAGGTTTAGTTTGAGTTTTTCGTTTAGTTCCCTTAAAGGAATGGAGCCTCGGACAACCGCAGAGCCATCCGGAGGAAGTTCTATCTCTTTTCTTTCCTCGTCATACTCATCCTCTATCTCGCCCACAATCTCCTCGATTATATCCTCTAAGGTTATAAGCCCGGCAGTCCCGCCGAACTCATCCAAGACTATCGCCATCTGGGCTCTTTTTTTCTGAAACTCCCTTAAAAGCTTGCTTATCTTCATCGAGTCAGGCACAAAATAAGGCTTTCTGATAATATCCTCAAGAATTATCAGATCGCTGTTCTGTAAAATATTTATCACGTCTTTGGCGTGGATTACCCCGATAACATTGTCTAAAGTTTCCCTGTAGACTGGCAAACGTGAATAACCTTCCTCAGTGACCGTCCGCAGAACCGTATTCTGGTCCGAGCCTATTTCTAAGCCTACCACTTCAGTACGGGGAGTCATCGCCCTTTTCACAGTTGTGTCAGTGAACTCAAAAACGCTGTGGATTATCTCTGCTTCAGTTTTCTCGAAAATCCCTTTTGCCCTTCCTTCGGTGACAATATATTTCACCTCTTCTTCTGAGATAAATGGAGGTTCTTTCGGGGTCTTTCCGATGATCAAGCTCATCAGGGCTTTGGTAGAGAAAGATAGGAGCTTCACAAAGACAAAGGATATCTTTGAGAGGAAACGAATCGAACCTGCAATCCTCAGAGCAACTTTTTCCGAGTATCTTAAGGCAATATATTTGGGAACAAGCTCTCCTATTACCAGGGAAAGATAAGCTATCCCAATAACTACGATCCCGATGGAGATAGATTCGCTCCATCTCTCAGCAAATTCAAAGGGTAGTTTCTTTATTAAAGGTATCAAAAGGTCAACGATTTTGGCACCACCTACCACTGAGGCTAAAGTTCCAACTAAGGTAACCCCGATCTGGACTGTGGCTAAGAACTTCTCCGGCTCAGATTGAAGCTTCTGAACTAAGAGTGCTTTCTTGTTTCCGGAATCTATCAGCTCCTTGACCCTGCTTTTTCGCAAGGTAATCAGGGAGATCTCAGAGCTGGCAAAAAAGCCATTAGCCAGGATCAAAGCTAAAATTAAGATGATTTGGACCCAGTAGTTTTGCATAAAAATGTAGCGTTGCCACTCCTGCCCCACGGGGGCTTGCTCTGGCAACGATGAAACGTCCTCACAGGAGTGAGGACGCTACAAACTTCCAATTATCGTAAGCAGGGCTCCCAGTCTTGCAAAAGGTTAATATAAAAAAGCGGTGAAACTTTTTCCACCGCTTGAAAAAGATATCTTTATCATAAGCTTTTGGCTAATCCCTCCAGCCTGGAAATCCTTTCTTCCAAAGGCGGGTGGGTGCTGAAAAGACTTGCCAGCCCTTTTCCGGTTAAAGGATTAACGATGAAAAGATGAGCTGTGGAGGGGTTTGCCTGCAGCGGAATTCTCTGGGAAGCATAAGATAGCTTCTTCAAAGCACCAGCTAAAGCTAAGGGCTTGTGGCTTATCTTTGCCCCGCTCTCGTCTGCCTGATACTCCCTGGAGCGGGAGATAGCCAGTTGGATCAAAAGAGCAGCTATCGGAGCTATGATAGCCATAAATAAAAGACCCAGTCCTCCACCCCTGTTTTCCTCATCTCTACCGCCTCCAAAGATGGCGGCGAACTGAGCCATCTGCGCCAGCATGCTTATAGCGCCGGCAACAGTTGCCACGATCGAACTGATCAGTATGTCCCGGTTTTTTATATGCGACATCTCGTGCGAGATAACCCCCTCTAACTCCTCCTCGCTCAAAATTCTGAGGATGCCAGAAGTAACTGCCACTGCAGAATGTTCCGGATTCCTTCCAGTTGCAAAGGCATTCGGTGAATCTGTGGGGATGATATATACTTTAGGCATAGGCAGACCTGCCTGTGAGGCTATGCGCCTGATTATTCTATACAAGCCGGGATTATCACCCTCCTCAATCTTCTGAGCTCGATAGATTCCCAGGACTATTTTATCCGAGAACCAGTAGCTGCCTAAGTTTAGTACTGCGGCAAATATCAGAGCTATAACCATCCCGGAATTTCCACCCAGAATCCTGCCGATGAAGATCAAAAGCAGGGTCAAAAGAGTGAGAAAGAATGCAGTTTTTAACGTGTTCATACTTTTACCTCCTATCCTAAGTTTATCAGGTTAAGATTTTAAAGTCAAGTGATTTTCCTGATTAAATATATCTACGGAATTAATTAAAAGCCTGACAATTGCTTAAACGCTTTTTTAAATACCCAGGAGAAAACTTGATTTAAGAGAAAATTTTTACTAAAAACCTCCCATACTATATTTTTTCTTGACAAAATAAACCTAGGTTTTATTTTAGTTGAAGATATACTTCGATTTTTATTCACGATTGTCTGTTCTTCTTTTTTTACAGGCCTTAAAACGTAAACCTCTAAGCCGATCAAAGGAGGTGAGGAAGAAAAGATAGACCATTTCTTATAGAAGAGAACTGGTTTTATTAACTTTTTCATAAGGGAGGTGATTTTTATAGAGAACCGTTTGAAGCCTTTCAGTTTTCTTTTTAGTTAACAGATTCTCCCAGAAAAGTTTAATTTTTTTGGAGGTTTAATATGAAAAAGTTATTCCTCTTTGTTTTTTTTTGCTGGGGTTGATTCTCGCTGCCTCTTCCTGGGCAGTCGACGAGTTAAAAACTCCTCTTGATGAGCAGATGGATGAGGTGCAGTACGTCCCGAATCAGTTTGTGGTTCAATTTAAAACTGAGGCAGAGCCTGTTCGTCCTGTCCTGCTGAAAGGGATAGTGACAACCGGAGTGCAGGTTTTGGATGCTTTGAATCAGAAATTCGGGGTTTCCTCGATGGCGAAGGAATTCCCAGGAGCCAAGGCAGAACCAGGTATCCCTGACCTTTCCGGCTATCATATTGTCACCTTCAGCCAGCAGTACAGGTTGGAAGATGTTATGAGCGCCTATGCGGCTCTTCCCAATGTGCAATCAGTTGAGCCTATCGGAATCCATCCGGTCTATGATATCTACCCAAACGACCCTTATTTTCAGGGACAGGCAAACCCCTGGAACCAGTGGGGTCTGCATATCTCTACTGACCACGACATCGATGCACCCTGTGCCTGGCAGATTAACCCAGGAAGCACAAATGTTATCATGGCGATTTTGGACACCGGCGTGAGATACTACCATAAAGACTTAGGTGGCTCTACCTGGCCCACAACTACTGGCAATATCTGGATAAACCCGGGAGAGATAGCGGGAAACGGGATAGATGATGATGGTAACGGTTATGTGGATGATTGGATCGGCTGGGACTGGGTTACCGGAATTACCGGGTGTATGTCAGGTGAAGATTGCGGAACCACTGATAACGACCCAAGAGATTTTGCAGGACACGGCACTCACGTAGCTGGCATCGCTGGTGCTATGACTAATAATGCCCGTGGAGTGGCTGGAGTGGCTGGTGGATGGGGTGACGGAACTGTAAACTCTATTGGCAATGGTTCGAAGATCATGTGCCTCAGGATAGGCTGGCTGTCATCTACTGGGGCTGGCTATGTAAATATGAGCTTTGCAGCCCAGGCTATGTATTATGCTGCTAACAAAGGCGCAATCTCGGCTAACTGCTCCTGGGGTTCTTCCAATTCCGGAGGCTTCGCTGCCGCAGTTGACTATGCCATTGCTCATAATGTTCTGATCTGCCATGCAGCCGGAAATAGCAATAACCAGGTTGCAGATTATCTGGCTTCACGAACGGACATTTTGGACGTCGCCGCTACTGACAAGAACGATATAAAAGCCAGTTTCTCCAGCTATGGCACCTGGGTGGATGTTTCTGCGCCAGGTGTTGATATCGTGAGCACCTATCACGATTATGCCAATCCGAACAACGACTATGTGGCAGTAATGAGCGGGACCTCAATGTCCACACCTTTTGTGACAGGTGAAGCTGCACTGGTTAAGGCCCAGTACCCATCCTATACCCGGCTGGACATCTTCAACCGGATAAAAAGCACTGCTGATAACATCGATGCCTTAAACAAGAGAACGTATAGAGGTAAACTGGGCACTGGAAGAATCAATGCCTGCAGGGCTTTGGGCGGAACTCCTAACCCCAAGGTAATTGCCTCAGGACCCGTTCCTGAAAAATTCACCCTGTTCCAGAACTTTCCCAACCCCTTCAACCTGGCAACTAACATCTCTTTCTACCTGTCTGAAAAATCACAGGTGAACCTGAACATCTACAACGTCTTAGGTGAGAAGGTAAGGACTCTGGTTAACGGGACTTTGGATGCTGGTTCTCATTCTATTACCTGGGATGGCAAAAACGAGGCTGGCTCTGTGGTGGCAAGCGGGATCTATTTCTACAGGCTGAATGCAGGCGATCAGGTTATGACTAAGAAGATGAGTTTGCTGAAGTAAAGCTCTCTTACGTGGCGGGATTTCAAAGTCCCGCCACGTGTAACAATCAGTCAATCATCCAATCTATTTTTCTTGACAGTTATCTCCTTTTTAATATATTTAATCCGAAAAATCAAATAGCTAATAGCCAATAGCTAAAAGCTAAAAAAATATTCCTCGGTAACTCAATGGTAGAGTGAGCGGCTGTTAACCGCTAAGTTGCAGGTTCGAGCCCTGCCCGAGGAGCCAGATAGGACGGAGCTCGCTTTTTGTAGCCCCAGCGAGCTCCTTTTGTTTGTGCTCTATGTTTGTAACTGCTATTAAGTCAAAAGGTTTGCGATAGGTGGGTATGAGATTCTCTCCGTCCCAGGTGGAGTTCGAACTCACGAATTTAACCAGTTTTGCCTTTTCGTGCGGGTTCTGTCTCAAATACAATGAATACGCCTTATTTGCGAGTTCTAACAATTTCGAGCCCTCTACCAGATAATTTGTATTAGCTTCCTGATAAGTCCTGAGCTTGGAGGAGATTTCACTCTGTTTGTCCTTCCATTCCTGAAGCTTATTCAAGAAGAAATCCTCCGGGATCTTTCCATCCAGCTTGTCCTCATATGCTCTATCCATCCTGTCCTGCAGCCGTCTGTATTCGACCTGGAACTGAGAGATCATCCGATTGTGGAAGTCTTTCTCTTCCTGGTGACTTTCTCCAAGGGCATGGATCAGCCAACTCAAGACATCATCAGATATCGTGATATTTCTGATGACCTGCCCGTACTTCTCCTCAATCACTTCTTGCCTTACATACGGCTTAGCACATTTCCCCCTTTTGCCTGTGCAATGATAGTATACATATCTTCCTTTTTTGATCTCTGAAGTTAGGGCGCATCCGCAGAAAGCACAGGTTATCATTCCGCTGAAAGCAAAATCTCTTTTCGTTAATTTGCCTTTGTTCTTTCTTGTAAGAGCTTCTTGCGTCCTGTCCCACAATTCCCGGCTGACTAAAAGAGTATGGCTGCCGTGATAAAGTTGCCCGGCCCAGAAGAAATCTCCGTAGTAGAATGGGTCTTTTAAAATATGCTCAACAGTGCTTTTTGACACCTTCTTTCCCGATCTATATGTTAAACCAGCTTGGGTTGCCCTGCTTTTAACAGCCTCTATGGAATAATTCCCGCTCGAATACCATTCGAACATCTTCTTAACGATGAGTGCCTTTTCAGGATCAATGTCGATTTTACGAGTGTCCGGATTGTTCTGGTATCCTAGTGGTGGCTTCGTTGGATATACTCCCTGCTCTGCTTTTTCCCTTTGCCCTTTCTTTGTCTCTTCCGATAGATTATCAATATAGTTCTTCGCCATCAAAACCTTGATGCCGTGGATGAACTTCTGGTGAGACTTGGAGTTTTTGCTGAGGATTTCGCCTTCTTTGACTAAATGAATCTCTAAGTCAAGGTCATCGATTGTCACATAGTCTTTGAAGTTCCTGTATAGCCTATCTGTTTTCTCAACCAGTATGATTTTGACGTCAGGGTTAGTCTCAAGGAATTTTATCATTTCACCAAAATTGGTTCTACCGGCTTGTTTAGCCGTTTCAACATCAATGAACTCCTTAACGACGGTCAAGTTGTTCTTATGAGCATAGTCATTAAGAAGTCTTTGCTGAGCCGGGATAGAGTAACCTTCTTTTTCCTGCTCTTTGCTGGAAACCCGGGCATATAAAAGGGCAAGGTTCATTCTGTTTTTAATCTTTCTAAACACCTGTCACAGTAACATGTCACAGTATGTCATAGTAGCGTGTCACAGTAAGATATAGTGTTTCGTGGGGTCTGTTGGGCTCTTTGCCACGGCTTTAATGATGCCTTTGGCGACCAGTTCTTCCAAATCTCTTTGAGCCGTCCGTCGAATACAAGAGGCAACAGATTGGTATTCATTAACAGTGACAGTGCCTTTTGAAATAAGATGCTTAACCGCTTTTTCCTGACGCTGGTTTAAACCAATTTTCTTAATCTTCTGTAATGTTACATCTTGCTTTATCAACTGTTTGCCTTTTTGCTGAATTTCTTCCATTTGCAACCGCAGACCATTGACAAAGTATTCAAGCCAAACCGTCATATCCATGTTGTTCTTCCTGACGGATTGGATCGCTTGGTAGTAGCTCGGACGGGCTTTATCATAATACTCGGAAATTGTAAAGAGCCGTTTGAAGTCATAGCCAGTTTTGTAGAGAATGAGGGTTGATAAAAGCCGGGCCGTTCTGCCGTTACCATCGATAAACGGATGAATATGCACAAACTGAAATTGAGATACACCGGCAACAAGAATCGGCGACACATCTTCGGTTTTATTGAGCCAATCCACAAGCTCCCGCATAAGATTAGGAACATCAAGCGGAGCGGGCGGGGTGTAAATGACTTCCCGGGTGCGGGAATTGACGACATAATTCTGATTTTTTCGGTAATTGCCCGGGTCTGCCTGATCACCACGGACGCCTTTAACGATAATCTTGTGAAGCTCCCGGACAATGCCTTCTGAAACAGGATCGTCTTTGCCAAGATACTTTGAAAGAAAATCCATCGCTTTTTTATAATTCAAAAGCTCTTTTTCATCATCACGATTGACGCCTTTGACCTTTTTGCCTTCCAAGATAGACTTGGCCTGCTCAAGGCTTAAAGCCGTGCCTTCAATATGCGTAGAGTGATGCGACTCAAGGATAAGCGCCTTTTTCTGCATGTCGGCAAACCAGTCATCCTTGAGCTTTACCGCATCCAGAAACCCCCGCACACGCTCGATTTCCACGAGGGCTTTGTTGATCTTCGGAGTAATGGTGAATTTCGGGTTGAAAGACATATTAAAACCTCACTTCTTCGTAATTGAAACTATATCATCCCAATTCTTCGGTTTATACTTGTCCCATTCTTCCTGCCTCACATAGAGCATTTTATAAGTGCTTTTCTTCTGCCGGGCATTTGCGTCATCGCACCACTGGGCAAGCCTTTTAATCTTCAAAAGATCGTCTAGATCCTCACGCCCCTTAGTCTCAACGACATACACCGTCTTTTCATCCGTTTTGACAAAGAAGTCCGGGTAATAATTCGCTATCGTCCCATCGGCGTTTTTATAGTCTATCTTAAAATGCACTTCATAATAATTCTTCGCAAACGAAACAATCTCATCATCACCCAATCGTTCAAGGAAATCCGCAAACTCAAGCTCAAACTGGCTATCT
>JALHSU010000213.1 GCA_022865345.1 Candidatus Zixiibacteriota bacterium | reverse complement strand
CCCTAAATCCCTCTCTTAAGAAGAGAGGGACTTGTATTCCCCTTCTCTTTTTAAGAGAAGGGGAAAGGGGATGAGTTCGAGAACTGAGCGTAATACGTTATGATTGGTAAATTAATTTCACATTATAAGATACTCGAAAAATTGGGCGAGGGTGGGATGGGTGTGGTCTACAAAGCCCAGGATACCAAGCTGGATAGAATCGTGGCTTTGAAGTTTCTGCCAAAACATCTATTATGTGATGCAGAAGCCAAAACCAGATTTGAACATGAAGCCAAGGCTGCATCAGCCTTAAATCACACCAATATCACTATGATTCATGAGATAGATGAAATCGAAGGGGAATGCTTCATCTCGATGGCTTATGTCGAGGGTAAATCAATTAAAGAGCTTTTGAAAGTGAAAGCTTTTTCCCTAAATGAAGTTTTAGATATAGGTATTCAGATTTGTGAAGGCTTGGCAACGGCACATGAGAAGGGAATAGTTCATAGAGATATAAAATCAGACAATATAATGCTTACTCCAAGAGGACAGGTTAAGATAATGGATTTTGGTTTGGCGAAACTCAGAGGGGTATCCAAAGTGACTAAAACCGGTTCGACCTTAGGGACAGTTGCCTATATGTCTCCGGAACAAGCACGGGGAAAAGAAGTAGATGCCAGAACCGATATCTGGTCTTTGGGAGTGGTGATGTACGAGATGATAACGGGGCAGCTACCCTTTAAAGGAGAATATGAGCAGGCAGTGATTTATACCATTTTAAATGAAGAGCCGCAATCGGTGCTCTCTCTGCGTGCGGATACACCTCTGCTGATTGAGAGAATTATTAAGAGGGCGCTGGAGAAGGACAGAACCAAGCGTTACCAGAGTATCGCGGAGATAACTCCTGAGTTGAAGAGGGCGAAAGCACCTGGCATCCAGTTACCGAGGCAGGAGAAGTCGATCGTTGTATTACCATTTGAGAACTTGAGTCCCGATCCGGACCAGGAATACTTCAGCGATGGATTGACCGAGGAAGTGATCTCTGATTTGTCCAAAGTTCGTGCGCTTCGTGTGATTTCCCGCAGTTCTGCAATGACGTTCAAAGGGACGAAGAAGAAAGTACCCGAAATTGCCAGAGAGCTTGATGTGCAGTACGTGCTGGAGGGGAGTGTCAGAAAAGCAGGCAATAGCCTACGCATTGCAGCACAGTTGATTGATGCACAGAATGATGCTCATCTTTGGGCAGAGAAATACGCAGGTACACTGGACGATGTGTTCGACATTCAGGAAAGAGTCTCCCGTTCCATCGCGGATGCCTTGAAACTAAGGCTCACGTCCGAAGAGAAACAAAGAATGGCCGAGAGACCTATCGATAATGTTGCGGCTTATGAATTCTATTTCAAAGCCAACCAGGAGATCTGGCGGTTTACGGAAGATGCTCTTGATCGTGCCGTCCGATATCTTCAGCACGCCCTTGATATTGTCGGCGATAATGCCCTTCTCTATTCGGGTATGGCATTGACTTATTTCCAATATGTCAATATGGGTGCCAAACAAGAGGAATATATAGCGAAAGCTGAAGAATGCCTGGAGAAGACTTTTGTACTAGATCCTGATTCCCCCAAAGCCCATGCTGTCCTTGGATGGATCAATATGTCCTTTCGGGGAAATCTCCAAGATTGTATTCATCATTTCAAGAAAGCATTAGTTATTAATCCGGATGAAACTCTGGCCTTGCAAGGGCTTACGCTCACCCTTTCTATCGTAGGGAGGAAATCTGAGGCTATGCCATTGTATGAGAGACTCATGCAAATTGACCCGCTGGATTTCATCACCAACTGGTTACAAGGAGCATTGCATTTTTATGACGGGCAATACGACTTAGCTCTTGAACCGATCTGTAGATTTTATCACACAAATACCGAGAATCCAGCCGCGTAATTTTACTATGCCTGGGCCCTGGCCTACCATAATAAGCTGGATGAAGCTTTTTCCATAATTGATCGGAGCGCAAAGGCAACACCAGACAACCTAATGACCAAACAGGGCCTTCTGCTAAAATATGCTTTACTGAAGGATAAAGAAAAAGTGTTTCAGGAAATGACTCCAGATTTCCAGAAAACGTGCAGGAGGGATTTTGAATGGTCACATACAGTCGCGGTCATGCTGGCCTTACTCGATGCAAAGAAGGAAGCAATGGATTGGTTGGAAAACTCGGTTAATCTTGGCTTTATCAATTATCCACTTCTTGCTGAACGAGATCCCTTTCTTGAAAATATTCGCGAAGAGGAGCGCTTCAAGAAGCTAATGGAGCGGGTGAAATATGAATGGGAACATTTTGAGGTTTGAAGATGATAGGCAAAACAATTTCACATTATAAAATTCTCGAAAAATTGGGTGAAGGGGGGATGGGTGTGGTGTATAAAGCCCAGGACATAAAACTTCAACGTCTGGTTGCCCTGAAGTTTTTGCCTCCACATGTGGCAGAAAATCCCGAGGAAAAAGCCCGCTTCATACAGGAGGCACAGTCTGCTTCTGCTCTAAATCATCCTAATGTTACTACAATTCATGGAATAGAAGAAAGTCCAGAGGGATTATTCATAGCTATGGAGTACATCGAGGGGAAGACTTTGAAACGGATAGTAGAGGAAGAGACACTCTCCATAAAGAAGGTTTTAGATATCGGGATTCAAACTTGTGAAGGTTTAGCCTTAGCACATGAGAAAGGTATAGTGCATCGGGATATCAAATCGGACAATATAATGGTTACATTCAGAGGTCAAGTCAAGATAATGGACTTTGGTCTGGCAAAGCTGAAGGGAGCAACCAAGCTGACTCAGACTGGCTCGACCTTAGGCACCCTTGCTTATATGTCACCAGAGCAGGCTCAGGGTGAGGAAGTTGATCAGAGGAGTGATATTTTTTCCTTTGGAGTCATCTTATATGAGCTTTTGACTGGGAAGTTGCCTTTCGCTGGTGAGCACCAAGCCGCTGTTATTTACTCTATAATCAATGAATATCCACAGCCGGTAGTTCGATACAACAATCAGGTTTCAGCCAAGTTAGAAGATATGGTTTTCAAAGCTTTGGCAAAAGACAAAGAGGAGAGGTATCAGCACGCTGATGAATTATTAGCAGATTTGAGAAGAGAGAGGAAGAGCTTGGAGTATGTTAAAACTGCCGTGACGACTCAGCCAGCCGAGCCTCCGAAGGTAGTTAAAAGGAAGACTATTCGATTGTTGATTGGAGTATTGGGAATTTTAATTCTGATAATAGTTTACTTTGCGTTTTTGAAACAAAAAGAGCCAACTACTGTTTCTGGCAAACCTAGTATAGCAGTTTTGTATTTACAAAATCTCTCTGAAAACAAAGGGGATGAATATTTTGCCGCTGGTATGACTGAAGATATTATCACCCAGCTATCCAAGATTGGCGGTTTGCGAGTACTTTCCAGAAGCGATGTTGAGGAGTTCAAAGGTAAGACGGTCAAGCCTAGAGAGGTAGCGGACAAGTTAAAGGTTAACTATGTGATGGAAGGTTCTGTCCGCAAATATGGAGATAAAATCAGAATTGCCTGTCAGTTGATTAAAGCCAGTGATGGATTCCACGTCTGGGCAGAAAGCTACGACAGGCAAATGGAGGATTTGTTTGCTATTCAGGCAGACGTGGCCAAGTCGGTAGCTCAGGCATTGAAGGTTGCCCTTGCTCCGCCAGAATTAGCAATGATTGAAAAGAAACCAACCCTGAATGTTCAGGCTTACAACTATTACCTGCAGGGACGGCAATATTATTTCAGAGGAGCTGATAGTAAAGAGAACCTTGAACTGGCAACCAGGATGTTCGAGAAAGCTCTGGAAGTTGATTCCAGTTTTGCTTTAGCTTATGCGGGGTTATCAGACTGTTATTCCAGTTATGTGATGTTTCGGGTCGACCCAAAGAAATCCTGGCTGGAAAAAGCTGAAAAAGCTGGACTAAAAGCCTTGGCTCTTGACCAAGATTTGGCTGAAGCTCGTCGCTCTCTCTCCAGGCTATACTGGACAGAGGGGAAAACCGAAAAAGCCATACAAGAGGCAGAAGAAGCAGTCAAAGCCAATCCTAATTATGGTGAAGCTTGGAGGCTTTTGGGAGAGTGGTATACTCAAACTGGTCAATATCCAAAAGCTGAGAGTGCTTTTATGAGAGCGTTAGAGGTGAAACCCACTGAATCCAGCTTATTTCAGGCTATTATAGAATTATACTCAGCCTGGGAAAAAAAAGAAAAGGTAGGGGAATATTTTAACAAAGGATTAGAGATTCAGCCAACCAGTATGTTTGCATACTCTGCTATGATTGGTTGGTACATACGTTGGGGTGAGTTGGAGGAAGCAAAAAGAATGGTCTATAAAGCGCTGAATATATATCCGCGCGAGGACTGGGCACTGTTCAACTTGATGCAAATTTATCTGTTATCAGGAGAGACGGACAGCTCTTCTTTTTATCTAAGTAAAGCACGTCGTGAAAAACCAGATTGGGATTACTTTGTGGAAACGGCTTACCTGGCACTTATGAGAGGGAACAAAAAACAGGCGGAGATATATTTAGATTCCTGCATTCAGTTCAATCAACCTTTAGTCAAAGAATTTGAGGGTCTTCCCGAGGAATATCAAAGTCGTCTAAGAATAGGCTTAGCTTATGCACTAAAAGGAGAATCCAGAAAAGCCCTGGAGCAAGCAGAGAGAGTGAGGAGTGGTCTGGGAGAATCCCTATTCAGTATGGAGTGGGCATATGATCGGGGTATTGTTCGACCCCTAAGTTTCGTTTATTCGCTCACCGGACAAAAACAAGAGGCCGTGCGTATGCTGGATTTCTTGGTGAAGAACAATATCATAACTCCTGCTTACATAAAATTGCACCCATGGTATAAAAATTTAGCTGGTTATCCAGCATTTGAGGAATTGATGGCCCAAAAAACAAAATAAAAAATGATTGGGAAAATAATATTACATTAGGAACTCACCCTAAATCCCTCTCTTAAGAAGAGAGGGACTTGTATTCCCCTTCTCTTTTTAAGAGAAGGGGAAAGGGGATGAGTTCGAGAACTGAGCGTAATACGTTATGATTGGTAAATTAATTTCACATTATAAGATACT
>JALHSU010000212.1 GCA_022865345.1 Candidatus Zixiibacteriota bacterium | reverse complement strand
GTGAGAAGTATTGGCAGAAGGTAAAGTGAAGTGGTTTAACGAGGCTAAAGGTTTCGGTTTCATCCAGCCTAATGATGGGAGTAAAGACGTTTTCGTCCATTATTCAGCCATTGAGGCACAGGGCTACAAGAGTCTGAATGAAGGAGACGGAGTTAGTTTCGATACCACAGAGGGTCCCAAAGGACCCCAGGCAATAAATGTAGTTAAATTGCAGTAAATGATTTAGCCGCATTGACGAACCCCGCTTGAAAAAGCGGGGTTTTTTTATGCAGTTGTGCTGCCAGGTGGGACTACCTGACAGAACAAAAAAAGTATATGAAATATGTGCATCTATTGTTTCACTTGCTTCTTCTTTAGTACTTCGTATAGAGCCTGAAGAGTGCTCAAGGTTATAAGTTCAAAATTGCTAAAATCCCATTCAATATTAATAAGAGGTTTGAATATAAACTTCTTTTCGCCATCCTGCACTACCATAACATCATCATGTAATACCTTATATTTCGAAATTCTTATATTCTGTTTGAGCAAAGCTCTATAATGTTCAAACATTTCAGAAGGCAAAACTGCCTTGAAAAAAGACCAACTACGTGTAGCTACCGCCTCTTTTTCAAGTACCTCATCTGAAGGCTCGGATTCAGGTGCTTCGACAAGCGGAGACAAGATTATGCTCCCCTGATGAGCAGTGAAATGTCTGTTCAGTCTGAGTTGTTTAATCCATTGCAGGAACCTCTCTTCTTTAAATAAATTACCTAAATTCTCATCAACAGAAATAATTTTGGAAACAAAATCCTTACTGGCAATACTTATTTGGTAAAACCGTCTGACTCCTAAATTAAGTGCATTATTTAATATGCGTGACAATTGGTCTATACCACCCCAGAGTAGAAGATAGTAGTAGCACAAGTAGTAAGATGACTCAAACTTAAAATCTTGTCTTTTCCAATTATGCCTTTTTGCATAGTTACGTTGTTGAACATAAAAAAGTAATTTGTCTCTGGTATATAAAATATGTGACACTCTATTCAATAGTAAAGATCTAACCATTTCAATTGTATGCTTATCTAAGCCAACTTCTTTGAATATGGTTCCATACATTTCATAAGCTTTCCTCCCAAATTTATCGCCGAATATATGGAATCCCTGCCACGGCATATTCCAACATGGATCAGAAAATGACCAAGGAACCTCATGCCCTTTTACAAAAACCTCTATACTCTTCTTAGCTCCATCACGATTTTCCACAAAAAAATACCTCTCCCTCTCTTTATTCAAAAAATCCATGACTTCCTTCTTTTCAGTGACAACCAAATCAGCGTCAACAAATTCAGCCATTAACTTAACCTTTTCCTTATAATCCGGTACGTCTTTGCCTAATATGACCGGTGTTAACCCTAACTCCTTGCAAATGGTTAAGTATCCAGAATTTAAAATCGGAGGTATAAATAATTCTAGATAAGCTGGAGAGTCTACAATATCGTTTAAATAAACCTCGAGAGTGCAAAGCTCTCGAATGAATGGGAGAAAATTCATAAAATCTTGGTCTTCTCTTAATTCGATTAAGATTTTAAATCTATGATTCAATAAACCGGCTGATTCAACCTCAGGATATATTTTCCCGTAGACAAAAGGCATAGGAATTCTTTAGAAAAAATGACTATATTTAAAATTAGCACCTTCCCAGATAAAAACATGTTAACGTCGCTCGGCACAAATATATATGATAATTGTCTAATTTTCAAGTTCCGTTTTGTCCGGTAGAGCAAATATACCGTAAACGGCGTGGTGTGGAAACCGCATTAGTCCAAAAAACAGATTCTACCATCGTCCCGTAACCCACAATCTGATGACAGAGTTGATGGATTTATTTCAAATCATTTAGCATCTCGTCTATCTTTTTCACGTCGTCGGCTCTGTTCTGTTTCTCAAAAAGGTCTCTGGCAATCAAAAGCTCCTTTTTTGCCTCAGACCTCTTATTTATGGATTTATACAACAGCCCTAAATTAGCTTGTGCCTCAGCATAATTGGGCTTTGTCCTTATTGCCTCCCTGAACTCCTCTTCTGCCTCAGAATACCTTTTCAAATTGACGAGCAAGACCCCCAGATTTAGGTGTGCCTTAGCATAATTGGGATTTATTCTTATTGCCTCCCTGTATCCCTTTTCTGCCTCAGCATACCTCTTCAGGTCGACGAGCAAGACCCCCAGATTGAAGTGTGCCTCAGCAAGATTGGAGTTCATTCTTATTGCCTCCCTGTATTCCTTTTCTGCCTCAGCATACCTCTTCAGGTCGACGAGCAAAACCCCCAGATTGGAGTGTGCGTCGGCATAATTAGGATTTATTTTTATTGCCTCTCTGAATTCCTTTTCTGCCTCATCATACCTATATAGAACTCTGAGCAAAACTCCCAGATTGGAGTGTGCCTCGTCAAGATTGGGGTTTATTCTTATTGCCTCTCTGTATTCCTTTTCTGCCTCAGCATACCTATTTAAAGCTCTCAGCAAAATCCCCAGATTATGGTGTGTGTCAGCATCATTCGGATTTATTTTTATTGCCTCTCTATATTCCTTTTCTGCCTCAGCATACCTATTTAATCCGTGCAAAATGACCCCTAAATTATTACGAATCGACGAAGCATTAGGTGTAATCCTAACAGCATTCTGTAATTCCTTCAGCCCTTCTTCCATTTTTCCCTGATAATAGTAACAAGAAGCCAAGTTAAAATGTAATTCAGCTACGTCGGGGAGAAGCTCTGTCAATACCTTATATGACTGCTCTGCTTCAACATATTTTCCATTTTGCAAATCCTCTGTAGCGCTTTTTATCTTATTGCAGACTGCCTCACCCACTTCACTGCAGGATTTACCAATTGTTCTTATGATTTCCTCATAAGTCCTTGGAGCTACAAAGCCATGTTCTTCGATTCTTTTTTGGAATTCAGCACCTACCGTGTGAGTTAGGTCTTTTTTTGCAGCGCCCTCATAACTGGAGTAAACGGCAACAGTGAGAGCAATTAGACCTAAAACAATTGTCATAATAAATAATGGCTTCTTGAAAAACGGGGCTGGCATGTGTTCTCCTCCGAATTTAAGGTAAAGGTGCATTTTACAATAATGTTCAATTGGTAAAGCCCTTCTCTTGCACTGCTTACCTTTATCAGTAACAGCTCTGCATTGTTCTGCCATAGCCGATACTCATGAATTAGCACTATTAGTAACAATACTAATAAACAAGTCAGACTTTGCTTGTCAAGCAATTTTCAGTTATCAACTTTCTGAACATCAGTAGTAGGTCAGGAGCCCCGTGCTTCTGACCCTATTCCTTTGTCAGGTGCGTAAGGCACCTGACCTACGATCTACTCTTTTAGCATTCTGAAGAGCCAAAGCCAGTGAAGAGATGGCTATTGTAAGCCGATTTATTCAAAAAGGGTTGTGAACTTACTGAAGAGGGTATCAATATGCCAGAGTTAAGAAAAGATATAGTAACGAGGGAATGGGTAGTTTTAGCTAAAGAAAGAGCAAAAAGACCTTCAGATTTTAGGAAAGGGGCAATAATTCATCAGGTCCAGGAACATGATGCTCATTGTCCTTTTTGTTATGGAAATGAATCGCTCACTCCTCCGGAGCTGCTGGCTTATCGTGAACGCGGAATAGAACCAAATTCACGCGGCTGGCGGGTAAGGGTTATTCCTAATAAATTTGCTGCCCTGGATAGGGCAGGGGAGCTTAATCGAAACGACATAGGTATTTATGACGTTATGAACGGAATAGGTGCGCATGAGGTCGTTATTGAAACTCCAAATCATGGAAAGACCATACCAACTATGGAGGAAAAGGAAGTCGAAGAGATCATCTGGGCTTATTGTGATCGTTATAATTCTCTAAGAGAAGACCCGCGCCTAAAATACATCCTGGTCTTTAAAAACCATGGGGAGGAAGCCGGGTGCTCCCTGATTCATTCTCATTCCCAGATCGTGGCTACCCCGGTTATTCCACAGAAGGTGTGGTCCAAGATAAAAGGAGTGGAGCAGTACAAAGAATATAGAGGTAAATGCGTTTACTGCCACATAGCAGATCATGAGATAGCGGCCGGGGAGCGTTTGATTGCAGAAAATGGAGGTTTTATTGCCTGTGCTCCGTTTGCCTCCCGCTCGCCTTTTGAAACCTGGATCATTCCCAGGAATCACAGGTCCTGTTTTGCCAGGATGTCCAGATTTGAAGTGACTGAGTTTGCACAGATCCTGAAGGAGACAATGTTACGCCTTTACCTTTGTCTTTCCGATCCCCCCTACAATTACACGTTATTAACCGGTACTTGTGATTCTGATGAGCTGGATAATTTTCATTGGCATTTGGAGATAGTGCCACGGCTGACCACACCGGCAGGGTTTGAAATGGGAACAAGTATTTACATTAACACGGTCCCTCCTGAGGATGCAGCAGAACATCTGAGGAAGATTGAAATTCCCAAGAACCGGACTGTTGCAGTGTAAAGCAGCTTTTCAGACCAATTATCCTCATGATATGAAGTAGTAGTAGTAGTAGGTCAGGAGCCCCCAAGGCTCCTGACCTACTTTTCTGTCAGGTGTTCAGAATAACCAGTCTGGAACCAAAGCATCTTACCTGCGAGGTTATTTCAAGCGTACAAGGAACGAGTCGATCTTGCGTGCAACCTTTTGTGCTGCTGGCGGGTCGTAATTCGAAAGAACAATAATCGTGTATTCGGTTTCGGGATTGGTTTCCACCATGGCATTGATTCCGGGAGCTCCGCCGGCAATGGCGATGCCAGCTCCGTTGATTTCCTCCGAAGTCTTGGGTGCCAAAAGCTTGTTTGTCTTGAGTGCTACCACCAGTTTCAGCAGATCGTCCACCGTTGAATACCCGCCTCCCGCAGAGCTTCCACGTGCAGGACGGGTGTAGATGTTATTGCGTCTCGGCTCACCGGGGTGGTCGTTTTCATCCCGGTTATTGGTATAACCGCTGGCCACATTCTCCGCAGGCACGTCAGCCTCGAGGTGGGTCGTGTTCTCCATATCTGCAATCTTATAGATATTATCACGGACATAATCGAAATAGGTCTGTCCACCCACCTTTTCAATGATTAGCCCGAGGACTATGTACCCGCCATTGGAGTATTGTCGATTTGTTCCTGGCTCGAACAAAAGAGGTTTATCCCCAAAAAGCGACAGATAGTCAGACAAGGTCCTGATGCGGTCCTTTGGAGTGAACTGATACTTCTCGCCAAAGAAATCTCCTATCCCGGAGGTCATGTCCAACAGATGTCGTATGGTTATCTTCTCAGCCGCTTCTTTATTGGGATAGTCCGGAAGATATTTGCTGAACGGGTCATCCAATCTGAGTTTACCTTTTCCCTCAAGCTGTTCAATCGCGATGCGAGTCAGGAATTTATTGATTGAACCCAAGTTAAAGCGCGTATCCACACGGTTAGGAATGTTGTATTCTTTGCTCGCCAAACCATAAGCTTTCCGGAAGATCGGCTTATCTCCTTTGGCGAGCATAACCACTCCAGAGAACTCGTCCTTAACTGATATCCCATTCATAAAAACATTGAGCTCCTTCAGCATCTCCGTTTCGGTCATCGGGGTCGTCGGAGCGTTAAGATCAGGTGGCTCATCCAGACGCATGATCCTTATGCCCAGGAGCTTATAAGGAACACTCTTTTCGAACTCGAAGGTAAGCTCAAGCCACGACTCATTGGCAGAGCGGGCAACAAGCTTGATCGCATCCGTGCTCTCCTTTATGATTTTTACCGGCTCTAATGTTGCCAGGTCGCTCTTAATCTGCCGATACATAGCCATGCGCTGTTCGATGGGACGCTCTTTAAGGGTACTGGGAACGATGTTCTGCTCCAGATATGTTCGCATGTCATTCTCATTGTTGCTGTTGAATGCGCTGAAATACGATTCAACCCGTTTTCCTGCCTCGGTCTCAGGAAAGCGAACCGTTGTTTCATCACCAGCATAAACAATACAAGCAAAAACCAAAATTGCTAGCAACGATATTGATGCTGTAAAATATTTTTTCATTGTTTTCTCCTTTCCTTAAAGGTTTTTCGACTATCTCTTTGTTATACACCGTCAGTGCAACAGAGTTCCCCATTTTTTCTATTCTCAGAGATAAATACTTTGAGTGAAGTGAGAGTAGGTTAGGAGCACAGGGCTTCTGACCCACAACTATTATTTTTTAATATGAGATACCCAGTTGCGAAAGTCATTCCATAAGGAGCAGGTAATATTTTGTAACTTCGAGATGGTCCTATCCGTATAATCTGGTGAGTCATACAAAATTGAGGAGGAATCTTATGGAAAAACAGACTGACACTAAGAGGATTTCACCTCTTACGTGGGTTATAATTGGCATACTTACATTAGGGGCTGGCACACTTATATTCTGGGCTGTAATTATGATGTTCTTCAAATAAAGTTTTAGGTTAGGGATAATTAGCTATCTCAGAGCTAAATTATGGGGGGAACGATAGCTATGGACACTCAGGGGGATGTTACTGCCTGCCTCTATCACAATTATGCTTCAATGGAGATTGAATTTCCTTTGAATATTATATTTGAATATTATAACTGAAACCAAAATAACTCTTGGCAAATCAAAGTAATCCAATTAAATAAAGTAGTAGCTTAGTAGCTCCGTGTTCCCGAAACTGAAAAAATTCATTTGTCAGATGCGCAAGAAACCTGACCTACGATCTGCTCTTTTAGCATTCTGAAGAACCAAAGCCAGTGAAGAGATGGCTGAGGTTAACTTCTTTCCATTCCTTGTAATTGACCACCTTTTGAAGACCTGCTAAAACGATGTAAAAAGGCTAATAATTCTCTGACCTGAATAGATTTTTCTTGCTTTTGAGCGTTTCTCACATAAATTCCTTAACCAGGTTCTTTGACGGGAGCAATTGCGGAGATTTTGTAGAAATAGGTAGGAAAGAAAAATCAGGGATTCGTACACCTATTTCTTGAATCGCTTAGGTGTCTTGTACAGAAAATTGCAACTTGTCTTTGCAGTACTATCCAGACTGTATAATCATCGTTAAGTCAAGCTAATAGACAAAGGAGAAATAGACGAGAACAAAAGTGGGTTTGTGGATTGACCATAGGAAAGCTCTTATCGTGGCTATTACGGACAAAGGGGAAGAAACAAGACTGATAATATCGAAAGTTGAAAAACAGCCCGGACGTTTTGATGGTGTACGTTCTACGACTCCCCATGAATCACGACTAGTGCCGGCAGATGATAGCCGCCAGAGAAAGTTTACGGGACATCTCAACATTTACTACGATGCGGTAATCGCGTCTATGCGTAATGCAGAATCCATTCTAATATTTGGTCCGGGTGAGGCCAAGGGCGAGCTGAAGAAACATCTCAAGAGAGCCAGACTTGATGGACGCATAGTCGGTATTGAAACAATTGACAAGATGACTGATCGTCAAATTTCGGCGAAAGTTCGACAGTACTTTCAAGAAAAAAGCGAGAGGATTTAAGAAACCGATTATATTAAGCTCAAAGGGAAGAACCGTCTTTCCAAAAGATTGTGATCAAAGGAGTTCGGCCATGTTTATCGTAGGTATAGAGCCAAAAGCCCCAGGGCTACACATTTTTAGTCATAATCATATGCCACGGCTAGGTTTGCCCCAGTTGTTGACTATCGCCAAACAAGCAGGTCATAGATGCGAGATCTATTGCGAGGAAATTGCGCCGATCCTTTGGGAACACGTGGGACGCGCAGACATGGTATTGATCTCCTCCATCACTTCGACGGTGCCTCGCGCCTATATGTTAATGAAGAAAATCAAAGAGGAAGTAAATCCTGACGCTCCCATCTTGATAGGGGGACCACATGTCACGTTTTTGCCTGAGGAGGCCCTCGATAACGGTGCGAATTATGTATTCAGACATGAAGCTGAAGAGTCTTTTGCCAGCTTCATTCAATGGTGGCTATCTGGAAAAGATTCTCATCAACTCTTGAACATACCCGGACTCTCATTCAGGATGGGGGATAAAATTCATCATACTTCGGTGCCTGAGCAGGTCGATCTTGATTCATTGCCTACGCCAGATCTGGATTTGATTTATGGATTTGAAAAACCGTATGCCATACCTCTCATTACGTCACGGGGTTGTCCATGGGATTGTGATTTCTGCTCCGAAGTCGCTATGTTTGGCAGAGCATACCGTTTTCGCTCGGAGCAAAAGGTTGCTGAGGATATCAAATACTATGACCGTAGATATGGCAGAATACCTGTTTTTTTAGCGGATGACAACCTCGGGGCCAATAGGCCAAGATTAGAACGATTGTGCCGAAGTATAATTGACAATCATCTGGTGCGTTCCCTTTCCGGTCAGATCCGGTTGGACCTGGCCAGATACCCTGAGTCGCTGAAGCTCTTGAGGCACGCTGGATTTGACAGGGCCTACATCGGCTATGAATCTACAAATCCAGAAAGCCTGAAGGCCATAGGCAAGGGACTCAGCTTCGATGACATGTCGGCGTTCACGAAGACCATTCACAGTTACGGAATAGATATTCATGCCATGTGGGTTCTGGGGTTTGATACGGATACCCTGGAAACAGTTAAAGCCAATATACAGGCTTCGATCAAGTGGAGATTAGAAACAACCCAATTTCTGATATTAGTACCTATTCCCGGCTCAAAGCTGTTCGAGCGATTCAAAAACGGTAATCGGATCTTCAATCTCGACTGGTCCAAATATGACGGGCATCATGTCACTTTTTATCCTGAGAGAATGACTCCTAGACAACTGCAGGTGGCCGTGATGTTAGATGCCATGCCGAGACTCTACAATCACTGGCAAACCCTGAGGATCTTCATAACGAATAATTACTGGAATGCGATAGGGTTCTTCAAGATTAAGACATGGCATCCGCTTCGTCGAGTCAAAACCATCTTCGAGACGTTAGTCGTTCGAGTTTGGGGTCGGGGCGCGACCAGAAAAATGAAAAAGCCAATCAGAGACTACCTCAGGCGGATTCCAGTAACCTCTTCTAAGCTAAAGCAAAAGAGTCCGACTGGTGATCCGGATTAATGTCAAATTCCAGCACTGTACTGGCTAGGAGACGCTCATTTCGCATCGTTTTTGGCTAAATTTCCTGTGGAGCCAGGAGTTACCTCCTGACTCCTGTGCAGTTGTGCTGTCAGGTGTTACCACCTGACAGCACACAGAAAATTTCAAGGAAAAAGGGTTTAAAGATATGGCTAAGTGGATAACGGATGATTTACATAAAAGATTTTTTGAAGGGACGCAGACTTGAGATACCAAAGTTCTTATACTGTCAAATTCTGTAGACCTTGGTTGTTATCAACCTGGGTTATTTTTGTAGAGACGCATGGCTATGCGTCTCTACTTTTTTTATAACTTAGTAGAAAGTAGGTCGGTTTACGCGAGCTACCTAACACGTCAATTGGATTTTTTTTGGGTGTTCAAAATTTTGAACCCCTGGCTGGCTTTGCGTAAGCTCAACACGCTGGCGCCGGACCTCCTTTGAACAAGTAATTTATCAAATAGACTACATCAGAGACTGTTATTTTTCCATCCCCATTGGCGTCCGCACAAGGGGCCAACGGGACGCACTTGGGAGCAGGACCTCCTTTAAATAGATAGTTAACAAGGTATACTACGTCTGAGACTGTAACTTTTGTATCGGCATTCGCATCGCCGCACACGTAAGACCCCGGGCAGGAGTAGACATAGGCTCGACCAGCAAAACTACCTCCCGCAGAATTACCGTGTGCTCCCACAATCAGGTCAGCATATCCATCCTTGTTCACATCACCTGCCCCGGAAACCGAAACTCCTAACTGGTCGTTCGCAGCCGCTCCGGTGAAAGTGTAGAGAAGAGCTCCGGTCTGACCGGAATAGACATAGGCTCGCCCGGCATAAGTGCCTCCCGGATACGCGAATGTTCCCACAATCAGGTCAGCATATCCATCCTTGTTCACATCACCCGCTCCGGAAACCGAACAGCCGAACTCGTCACCCGCAGCCTCTCCGGTGAAAGTGTAGAGAAGGGCTCCAGTCTGACCTGAATAGACATAGGCTCGACCAGCAAAACTACCTCCTGCACTATTCAAGAGTGCCCCCACGATCAGGTCAGCATAGCCATCATTGTTCACATCACCTGCTCCGGAAACCGAATAGCCGAAGTTGTCGT
>JALHSU010000211.1 GCA_022865345.1 Candidatus Zixiibacteriota bacterium | reverse complement strand
TTTTCCTTTTTAAACCAAGTTTTTTTCAAAACCATCTTTTTAAATAAATTGACCGCCTCATCTTTGCCTGTATGGGCTAAAGTCTCCAGCAGGACTTTTTTTTCCTCCGGGCTTTTATCCCTGAAATCTTTTCTGCTAACCAGATTTGAAATAAATTCAAAAGCTTCCTGGCTAGGCCTTTCACCCAAAAACCTGGCAGCCCTCACCCTCAGCTTTTCCTCAGGGTCTTCAAGGATACTTAGTAGAATTGAGGTGACCTCCTCCCCTTTGATCCGGGAGAGTGCTTCCAGGGTCTGTTTTCTAACCCTCAGATCCTCGTGTCCGATAGTTCTTTTCAGATAAGGTATAGCCAGAGGTGAGCCGATGCGTCCTAAGATCCCGACGATATTCCTGACCACGTACCATCTACGGTCATAAACCCCTTTGCTCAAAAGCTCGATACTCTTCTCTCCCCAGTTCTCCAGCACAGTGCAGACCATCGAGCGGGTGGCAAAATTCTCCAGTTCACCCAGCATGTCCACCAGATGGGGTACGGTATTCCGGCCTAAGAGGGAAAGATATTTTCTGGCAGAGAAAAGATCCAGCCTGGGATTCTGATTTAAAATCTGGGTCAGAGTCTTCATCCTCTCTTTATCTCCTGCCCGGTTCAGGGCTTCTTTGATCCTTTCGGCTCGGCGAGTCTGCCCGGCCTCAGATTCGGCCTCTTCTAAATTCTTGAGCAGTAACAGCACCTCAGAGGCCAGATAGAAATTCTCCTGACCTACCAATGAATCCAAGAGCTTTTCCAAAAGCAGGACTGTCTCTGAGAAATCGGAAAACTCCTTATCTCCGGATAAGACTTCCTTGAGAATAAAAAACATCTCCTTCAAAGGCTCGAAGCTTTTATCTTTCTCCAGCAGGAATTTTAGCTCATTTAACTCCTGCTGTGGGACAAGGTCCAGATCACGCAAAAACCTCTCCACCTGTATTCTGGCTGGAAGCTTTACTTCCTTCGTTTTGCTTTCCTCCAGGTCTATTTCCGAATAGTAGAGTTGTTTAAGGTCTTTAGTGCCGGTAGGCTGGGGAAGATCGCTTAAATCCTCGGTTAAGAATTCATCCACTGCTGAGAACTTTATGTGCGGCAAATCCTTTTCCCAGAAAAGCGTGACCAGATCGTCCTCTGGCAAAGAGGATTTTAAACAACTGGTAATAGCTTCCAGAAAGGAGAACAGCTCCTCCTGTTCCAGTCCTTTGTGAAAGCTCAGCTCCCTTATCCCGTCCCGGTACAGGGCAAAAGCAACTCCTTCGTCTTTCTTCTCCTCCTTTAAAATGACCTTGTCTTCAAAAAGGAGCCTGGATTGGTCAATTCTCAACTTCAACTCCTCATTTTCTTCTAAAAAACCTGTCAATTTTCTGAAGAGGTTATGCCTGAATTCCTTGGGTATGGGGTTGTCCGGAGGATAGATACAGAAAATCTTGATAGCTTTGATCAAAAGGTTCACTACTTCCTGAGCTGCCTTGATAAGCTCATTCGATTGGCCCTGAAGTTCATTCAGGTCCGATTTCAAATCCAGGGTTTCATCAGACATATTTCACCACTCGAGGGGAATTCTACCCAAGAGGTTAATCCCTTCTTACTGATTATCGTCAAGATTATGAGATGGATTAAGAGAACCAAGGTAAACTTTTTCAATTAAGATAGGCTAAATATCTTAAAAAGAGATTAAGTATCTGAAATTGTGAGAATTGGTCATCCTGCCTTTGTTGAGATAGTCGACATTTTTTTCCTAACTTGTCATGCTGAGTCCCGCCTCTGGACGAAGCATCTTCGACTAAATGTTATAGATTCTTCCCCCTGTAGGGGTCAGAATGACAAAAGACAGGTTTGTAATTGGTGAGGTTTATTTCTAAATATGATTTAACATCCCGTCCGCAATCTGGTTGGCTTCTTCCCAGTCCTCTTCCGGAACCCACAAGCTGATCTCCACTGGCGAGGTGGTGGAATAGCTGCCCAACATTATGCCGATATCATCCCCTTTGATAACCGAGTTTATTCCTGAATTTCTCAGGGATTCCTTGAGCATCTCGGCATATAACCGGCTGGGTAAGTTGCGAAGAAGTTTATACTTGATTGGTTCGAGCTCCTCTTTAGGTTCCTCAGGAAGTTTCTCAACCAGAGGGATGTTGCAGTCGCTGCATTTTTTCACCCCGGCATTGTACTCGGCTTTACAATTTGGACAATAGGGCATAAGTCTCCTTTTTCTTTTTCTCTGGAATGCATTGACTGCGTCAATGCATTTAAAATGTAGGGAAGGTCTTCAGACCTCCACTTTTTGGAA
>JALHSU010000210.1 GCA_022865345.1 Candidatus Zixiibacteriota bacterium | reverse complement strand
TTTAGTTAACTCCAAGAAAAATAGTTGCTTATTGAAAGCAGAATCGTTATATTTAGACCCCATGCAAATCAGGGATAAAAAAGGGCCAGAAAACATAGGCTCGGTTCTTGGGAACTTATTAAAGGACTTGGGCTTAGAAAAGAGAATAAAAGAGCAGGAAGTTATAATAAACTGGGAAAAAATCGTAGGTAATAATATAGCTGAGAATACTAAACCTTTTAAGATAGAAGGAGCTAAACTTTTTCTAAAAGTAAAAAGCTCTGCTTGGAGAAACGAGCTTTTCTACCTTAAAAAAGAGCTTATCTCAAAATTGAATGACTCAGCCAAACAAGAGCTAATAAAGGATATAATCTTCCTGAATTGATTTAGATTTTTGTCCATTTTGATATGGCGATCCTAAAAGAAAGTTTTGAAAATCAGATGCTTCGTCCTGCGGACTCAGCATGACAGTCCTTTCTATGTCATTCTGAGTCCACGTAGGGGACGAAGAATCTATATATAGACCGAAGAGATTCTTCGGTCGTCCCGCCAAAGGCGGAGACTCCCTCAGAATGACAGCTGGTAGTGCGACCGCCAAATGCGGGAGGAAAGAAATGAGCAAGACCAAGGTCGAGGAAGACGACATGACCCAGAGGGAAGAAAAAGAAGATAAAGTTACCATAGGCCATCATTATGATGCCGCCACCATCACGGTTTTAAAGGGGCTGGAGGCAGTCAGAAGAAGGCCGGCTATGTATATCGGTGATACCAGCACCAGGGGTCTTCATCATTTAGTCTACGAGGTGGTGGACAACAGTGTGGATGAGGCGATGGGTGGTTTCTGCAATTCGATTAAGGTATCGATTAACAAAGATAACAGCGTGACAGTGGAAGACAATGGTCGCGGTATCCCGGTTGATATGCACCCGACCCAGAAAAAGCCAGCCTTAGAAGTGGTGATGACTATGCTCCATGCGGGCGGTAAATTCGACCATCAGACTTATAAAGTCTCAGGTGGTTTGCACGGGGTCGGTGTTTCAGTGGTGAATGCTTTGTCCGAGTGGTGCGAGGTGGAAGTCTCCAGGGACGGGAAAATATATTTCCAAAGATACGAGGAAGGGAATGCCAAGACTGACGTCAAGGTAACAGGCAAGAGCAAGGGAACCGGAACCAAAACCACCTTCAAGCCGGACAAAAACATATTTGAAAAGATAGATTTCTCCTTTGACATTATTGCAGCGCGGTTAAGAGACTTAGCTTTTCTGAACAAAGGGCTGAAGATAGAGCTTAAAGATTTAAGAAGCGGGAAATCTGCCGTGTATGAATATGAAGGCGGAATCGTCACCTTTGTCGAGTTTTTAAATGAGAACAAGGAGCCCCTGCATTCCAAGCCGATCTATTTTCATAAAGTGAGAGATAATATCGACGTGGAGATCGCAATTCAGTATAACTCCACCTACGTAGAGAATATCTTCTCCTATGTGAACAATATTGCCACCATTGAAGGAGGGACTCACTTAATCGGGTTTAAGACCGCTCTGACCAGGACCATAAACACTTATGCTCAGAAAAATAACCTGATTAAAAATTCCGATCTGACCCTGCAGGGCGAGGATACCAGAGAAGGTCTGACTGCGGTTATGTCTGTCAAAATCCCGGACCCGCAGTTTGAAGGTCAGACCAAGACCAAATTAGGAAACTCAGAGGTCAAAGGGATCGTGGAGTCGATCACCGGCGAGGGTCTATCCGAGTTCTTTGAGGAAAATTCTTCAGTTGCTAAAAAGGTCTGCGAGAAATCGATCACCGCGGCACGCTCCAGAGAGGCAGCCAGAAAAGCCAGAGAGTTAACCCGGAGAAAGGGCGCTCTGGAAGGCGCTAATCTTCCAGGCAAATTAGCTGACTGCTCGATGGATGATCCCCAGCATTGCGAGATTTACATAGTCGAGGGAGATTCTGCTGGAGGCTCTGCTAAACAGGGTAGAGACAGGCGCTTTCAGGCGATCCTGCCCCTGAGGGGTAAGATTTTAAATGTGGAGAAAGCTCCATTTGATAAGGTTTTATCGAATGAGGAGATCAGGACTTTGATAACTGCCATAGGGACAGGTATAGGTGGGGATGAGTTCGATATCTCCAAAATCAGATATAGTAAGGTCATCATAATGACTGATGCGGATGTGGACGGCTCGCATATAAGGACTCTGATTCTGACTTTTCTTTACAGGTATATGAAAGAGTTAGTGGAACAGGGATATATATATATTGCGCAGCCGCCTTTATACAGATTGAAAAAGGGGAACAGCGAGACCTATGCTTATTCAGATGAAGAAAAGGAAAGATTATTACAAAGATTAGGGAATCAGGGAGTCGGTATCCAGAGATATAAGGGATTAGGTGAGATGAATCCTGAGCAGCTCTGGAGAACCACAATGGATCCTGAGAAAAGGACACTACTCCAAGTCGTCTTGGAAGATGCGGCAGAAGCTGACCGAATCTTTACCATCCTTATGGGAGACCAGGTCGAGCCGAGAAGGAAATTTATCGAAGAGAATGCGAAATATGTGAGGAATTTGGATGTGTGATATTGTAGGGGCACGGCGCGCCGTGCCCCTACGGTTTGTTAAAGAAATATTATGCTATACATTGTAATTCCATTAGTAGCAATTGCCATTATAGTAGTTGTAGTTTCAGTTACTTTTTGTTTATCTACTTCAGAAATTGTTCAGCTTGCAGTTGCAGGTGCTACGCTTCTTTTAGCAATGGCAGCTTTCAAAAGTATTAAGGAAGGTGAAAAACATTTTATGAAGAGTAAGTCACCTGTAATGAAGATAGATTTGAAAAATTGGAATGGATTATCGTCATATCAAGATAAAGATGGAAAAGAATTTTTCCGTGATAACGCTTCACTTATTATTAAAAATGTGGGCTTTGCATCAGCTTTTAATATAAAAATTGTTTGCAAAAGGGTAGATAAGATATATGAGGTGGATTTGGGAAATAAGCTGTCTTGTTTTGACTTGGAACAATCGGAGAATAGACAAATAAAATGCTCTTGTTCTGAGTTAACTAGAGAACATTTGGAAAAACCAATTAATATAGAGACAATATATATTGGTATTCTGGGGAATAAGGTGAGACAAAACTTTGAATTACCAATACAGCACGAAGGAGAATATGTAACAGCCTTGACAACTTATTTGGATTTTGGTGTTTAGCGGGTCATCGGGCAAGGTGCCCGATCTACGAGAGTTTACATATTTATATTTTCGTAGGCGGGGCTCCCAGCCCCGCAAATTGAAGAGAAAAAATCAATGGCTTTGGAATTAGAAAGAGAAAAAATAGTCCCGGTGTTGCTTGAAGAGGAGATGAAATCCTCCTATATCGACTATTCTATGTCGGTCATCACTGCCCGGGCTTTGCCGGATGTCCGGGACGGGATGAAGCCTTCCAATCGCCGAATCATGGTGGCGATGAATGATTTGAATTTAGCTCCGGGCAGGCCTCATCGTAAATGCGCCAAGATCGCAGGTGATACCTCAGGTAATTACCATCCTCACGGTGAACAGGTTGTCTATCCCACTTTAGTCCGGATGGCTCAGGATTTCAATATGAGGTATCCTTTAGTGGATGGACAGGGTAATTTCGGGTCGATTGATGGAGATGCCCCTGCGGCAATGAGGTATACTGAAGCAAGACTTACTGCTTTAGCTATGGAGGTGCTGGCTGATCTGGACAAGGATACAGTCAATTTCATTCCCAACTACGACGGCACCAGAGAAGAACCTGTGGTATTGCCCTCTAAGTTTCCGAATCTAATCTGCAACGGCTCATCTGGTATTGCAGTTGGCATGGCGACCAATATCCCCACCCACAACCTCTCTGAGGTGGTCGATGCTCTCGTAGCCTTAATTGACGACCCGGAATTGGAAGATCAAAAGCTCTTGAAATATATCCAGGGACCCGACTTTCCCACTGGCGGTATAATCTACGGAAGAAGTGGGATAAAAGAATACTTCAAGACCGGCAGGGGTCGTCTGGTCCTGCGGGCAAGGGCAAGTATAGAAAAGCAGAAATCCGGAAAAGAGAGCATCATCATAACCGAGATACCTTATCAGATAAATAAATCAAATCTTTTAGAGAAGATTGCCGATCTGGTCAACAACAAGGTTATCGAAGGGATTTCAGACTTAAGGGATGAATCAGACCGGGAGGGGATGAGGATAGTTATCGAGCTTAAAAGGGAAGCGCAAGCCGAGATAATTTTGAATCAGCTTTTTAACCATACCCAGATGCAGACCACCTTCGGTGTGATAAACATAGCCTTAGTGGATGGGGTACCAAAAGTTTTGACTCTAAAGGAGCTGCTTTCCTTATTTATAGAACACCGGCATACGGTCATAACCAGAAGGACAAAATACGAGTTAGCTGAGGCAGAAAAAAGGGCACACATCTTAGAAGGTTTAAAGATCGCTCTGGACAATATCGATGCAGTTATAAGGCTGATCCGGGCCTCTAAAGATCCGGCTGAGGCAAAAGAAGGGCTGATGAAGAAGTTCAAGATGTCAGAGATCCAAGCCCAGGCGATTTTGGATATGCGGCTACAGAGGCTAACCGGGCTGGAGAGAAAAAAGGTTGAAGAGGAATATCTTGAGCTGATCAAGTTAATAGCTACTTTAAAAGGGATTCTGGAGAGTAAAATCAAGAGGATGAATATAATTAAGGAAGAGCTTCTGACCTTAAAGAAAAATTATGGGGACCAGAGAAGGACCGAGATCAAGGAAGAGGAGGAGGAGTTCACCATAGAGGACCTAATTGCAGAAGAGAATATGCTGATCACCATATCCCATAATGGGTATATCAAGAGATTAGGCATAGATGCATACAGAAGGCAAGGTCGTGGCGGAAAAGGGGTAATAGGGATGGAGACCAGGGAGGAGGACTTTGTCGAGCATCTTTTCATTGCCTCAACTCATGATTATATCCTCTTTTTCACCAATACCGGAAAATGCCACTGGCTGAAAGTGCATGAGATACCGGTTGGGGGAAGGGTCACCAAAGGGAAATCGATTACCAATCTCTTAGAATTAGCTGAAGGTGAAAGAATAAGGGCTTTTGCGCCAGTCAAGGAGTTCGATGAAAAGCATTATGTGATGATGACAACTAAGAACGGGACCATCAAAAAAACTGAGCTTTCTGCCTTCTCTAACCCTCGACGAGGTGGAATAAACGCCATCAATATAGATGAAGGGGATGAGCTGATTGATGCCACCATCACTGATGGAACCTGCGACATAGTCTTGGGCACAAAAGAAGGGCTGGCAATAAGGTTCCCAGAGGATAAGGTCAGAAGTATGGGAAGAACAGCTCATGGAGTTAGAGGTATTTCCTTACGAGGTAAGGACTTAGTCGTAGATATGGTGGTAATAAAAAGGGATGCATCCTTACTGGTGGTAACAGAAAATGGATTTGGAAAAAGAACCCCGATTTCAGATTACCGGGTGACCAACCGTGGCGGGAAAGGGGTCATAAACGTAAAGACCAATGAGAGGAACGGAAAAGTCGTTGCGCTCAAAGAGGTGTTGGAAGATGATGAGCTGATGCTGATAACCGAAAAGGGAATGATCATAAGACAGTCGGTCAAATCCATAAAAGAGATCGGCAGAAATACCCAAGGAGTCAGATTAATAAGCCTGGATGAAGGGGATAAGGTGGTGGCTGTGGCACGAGTCGTTAAAGGCGAAGAAGAACAAGAAAGTTCATCCGCCACAGGCGGACAATAGTTTAAAGGTTCAAGGGAAAAAATAACTGGGAAACCCGCCTTGCCCACAAGGCGGGGAAAACGTAGCGTTCGACCTCAGTGTCGGGCGTTTTTTTGTAGCGGAAGGCTTCAGCCTTCCATTGTTTTTAATGGAAACCTGAAGGTTTCCGCTACATAAACCTCACCCCGCTCTCGCATTAGAAAGGAGAGGGAATACATAGAGGATAGGACAACGTCCTGTCCCTGCCCATCTTGTGGGCAAGATGGGGCTAACGTTTTATCGGGTGATAATAGTCGGTAGAACAGGCATTTCCTACGGATCCATTTCTTGGACCTGCCTGTTTTCTATGGTCAGAGAGCGAAGCCTGGCGTAGCCACAGGAATGTCTGACCTACCAAATACCGTTTTTTGGTAGGGGCGTTTAATTAAACGCCTCTACTATTTTTGTTTGCTTTTTTCATAAAACGATATATTATTGTATTTTTGAATTGATGAGCACAATAGCAGAGAATCTGAAAAGATTAGAGGAAAGGATTGAGAAGGTGGCTTTAAAGTCGGGCCGCAAAGGGGAAGATATAACATTAGTTGCAGTTACTAAGAATGTCGAGCCGGAAAGGATAAATCAGGGAATTGATGCGGGGATAAAAATTATCGGAGAAAACAGGATTCAGGAAGCAGAGGAGAAGTTTAAATTTATTACCAGAGATGTCGAAAAACATTTAGTCGGGCATCTGCAGACCAATAAGGTTAAAAAAGCCATAGAGCTTTTTGATTTGATACAATCAGTTGATAGTCTGCATCTGGCTCAGGAGATTTCAAAGAGGGGTAACGACAAGGGAAAGATAGCTGAGGTTTTGATCGAGGTAAATACTTCAGGTGAGTCCTCGAAATACGGGATTAAGCCAGAAGAGGTCTCAAACTTAGTCGAGCAAATATCTGAATTAGGAAACGTAAAGATCAAAGGTCTAATGACAGTAGGACTGTTGACCGAGGAATTGGAGAAAGTCAGACCATGTTTTGTCAAGTTGAGAAATTTATTTGAATCGCTCAAGAGCCTAAAAAAAGAGAACGTGGAGATGAGATATCTTTCTATGGGCATGAGCTCGGATTTTGAATTGGCTGTCGAAGAAGGGGCAAGTATGATAAGGGTAGGGACTGCAATTTTTGGTCCAAGAAAATAAAATTTGTCATTCTGAGGGAGTCCGAATGGACGACCGAAGAATCTTATTGAGAGATTCTTCGCTTCGCTCAGAATGACCCATCTTTGGCGGGATCGCAATGACGGCTAAAATAAGTCTGGGAGGTGAAAAATGAAGATAACGTCCTGGGAAGTAAAAAATCAGAAGTTCAAAAAGAAATTCAAAGGGTATGACCCGACTGAAGTGGATAATTTCTTAGAGATTTTAGCCGGGGAAATTGAAGAGGGAACCAAAGAAATCAATCTTGCAAGAGAAAAACTTTCCTCTCTGGAGAACAAGCTTTCAGAATATCAGAATATGGAACAGACCCTGCAGAGTGTGATCCTCACCACGCAGAAGACTGCAGAGGAGCTTAAGAAAAATGCTCAAAAAGAAGCTGAGCTTTTGCTCCGGGAGGCACAGCTTAAAAGCCATAAGCTCTTAGAGGAATCGAATTTGAAGATCTCTGAGTTCAAGAAAGAAATCTATGAACTGAAGAATCTAAAAGATGCCTATGTTTTGAAATTCAAGTCGATGCTGGATTTGCACAAAAACCTTTTGGAGAGCCTGGAGCAGGAAGGCGGCTCGCGCTTTGAAAAAAAGAAAGACTTAACAGATGAGGAGATGGAAAAAGTAGTTGGTCAGTTTAGAAAAGGAGAGCCTCGTAAAGAAGATTGATGGTAACGTTGTCTCTCATTTGACGGGCAAAGAGATTTAGGAGTGTGTAGTCTGTGAGTGGAGTATAAAGCTTTAGCTTTATCAAAGGTAAACCTGAAGGTTTACACTCCAAAAAAACATCCTCTAGGAGAGTAAGGATGCTACCTAAATATAAAAAAGGATACAGGTGATGGAAAACTTAAAAGAAAAGATCACTCAGGCAAAAGATTTAATTCAGAAGAAAATTGACTCCCAACCTCAGATAGGGATAATTTTGGGCACCGGCCTTGGTTCCTTGGCAGAAGGGATTAAGGTGGATACCCGCATAGACTACCGGGAGATTCCTCATTTCCCGGTCTCAACGGTGGAAAGCCATGCAGGGCGGCTATTATTCGGGAAGATTACCGACAAAAAGGTTTTAGCGATGCAGGGGAGGTTCCATTATTATGAAGGTTACACAATGCAGCAGATAACCTTTCCTCTACGGGTTATGAAGGCTTTAGGAATTGAGCTTTTGATCGTATCAAATGCTTGCGGTGGTTTGAATCCACAATACCGGGCTGGAGATGTGATGGTCATCTCTGACCATATCAACCTCTTGGGGAATAATCCGCTTATCGGTCCGAATGATGAGTCTTTGGGACCCAGGTTCCCTGATATGTATAACTGTTATGATAAGGAATTAATAGCCCTGGCAGAGAAGTGTGCTCTGGAACTGGGCATAAAACTGCAGAAAGGCGTATATGTGGCAGTTGCCGGACCTAATTTGGAAACTGCGGCAGAGTATCGGTTTCTAAGATGGACCGGAGCCGATGTGGTTGGGATGTCAACTGTGCCAGAGACGATTGTGGCAAGGCACCAGGGGATGAAGGTTTTAGGTTTTTCAATCGTAACGGATATGGGTCTTCCGGATGCTTTAAAGCCGACCAATTTAGAGGAGATAATCGCCACAGCCAACAAGGCAGAGCCAAATTTAAAAAAAATTATTGTTAAGGTGGTGGAGGAGTTGAAATTGTAGCGTTGCCACTCCTGCCCTACGGGGGCTTGCTCTGGCAACGTTAAATATGGAGTGCATCGTCCGTGACGACGCCGCATTGACACGGTCAATGCACTCCAAAAAATGAGGTAGCCGCAGGCTTAAGCCTGCGAAGTCGTTAGGTTGAGGTTTATGGCTCACGCAACCTAAAGGTTGCGGCTACCACCTAGGCAAAGGGTAATCGTCCTCACGGGAGTGAGGACGCTACAAAAAATATGTCTAATCATAATCACAACCATAATTCCAGACCTGAGCCGGGGGTTTTGTTCGTCCCTTTGCTTTTGACTGCGCTGATGACCTTGGTGGAGTTTGTGGGCGGAATTCTGTCCGGCAGTCTGTCCTTAATCGGTGATGCCGGGCATATGCTCACTGATACTTTAGCTTTAGGATTGAGCTATTTTGCCTTACGTCTTTCCAAAAGACCTGCGGATGCTAAGAGGACTTATGGTTTTCACAGAACCGAGATTTTAGTCTCCCTCTTGAACGGCTTGACTCTGATTGTCATCTCCGGATATATTTTCTATGAGGCATACAGACGATTTCTTTCTCCTGCACACATAAAGGCTCCCTTGATGCTTTCCGTTGCAATCATAGGGTTGGTGGTGAATGTCATCGGAATGAGTATCTTGAGAAAATCAAGCCAGGGGAATCTGAACGTACGAGGTGCATTTTTGCATATCTTAGGGGATGCTTTGTCGTCGATCGGAGTCATCGTTGCCGGCATAATCATCTTCTTCACCAAGTTCTATTTGGTTGACCCGATTGTGGCAATCTTAATCGGAGGGATAATCTTAAGAGGTGCAGTGGGATTGGTAACAGAGTCAAGCAACATACTCTTAGAGGCAGTTCCCAAGCATTTGAGTATGGATGCCATCGTGGAGGAGTTGAAAAAGATTCCAGGCGTAAAAGAATTGCACGAT
>JALHSU010000209.1 GCA_022865345.1 Candidatus Zixiibacteriota bacterium | reverse complement strand
CTGTTTAGATCGACCCACTAAAGGGAACTATTTCCTTGAAGGTAAAGATATATCTTCTTTAGATAGAAATAGCTTAGCCGGGATTAGAAATCAGAAGATCGGTTTCGTGTTTCAGTCTTTCAATCTTCTGTCCCGAACTACTGCTCTGGAGAACGTGGAGCTTCCCTTACTTTATAACGGGAGTCATTCTAAAGACCTGACCGAAAGAGCGCTAAAGGCTTTATCCTTGGTGGGATTAGAAGGAAGAGAACATCATTATCCCAACAAGCTCTCCGGTGGCCAGCAGCAGAGGGTAGCTATTGCCAGAGCATTGGTGAATGATCCTGCGATAATTTTAGCGGATGAGCCAACCGGAAATCTGGATACCAGAACTTCTATGGAGGTCATGGATATATTTCAGTCGCTCAACCAAAAGGGAATCACCATTATCTTGATAACTCATGAGCGAGATATTGCTGCTTATGCTAAAAGAAACATAACTTTCCGGGATGGTAAAATCGTGAAAGATGAGTTGGTGACAGCTCCAAAGAAGGCCAAAGAGGATCTTCTGGTTTTGCCAGAGGTGGAGGAGGCATGAGATATTTACAAATACTGAAAGTTGCCTATAAGGCTTTAGGCAGGAATAAGATGCGTTCCAGCCTGACCATGCTGGGGATAATCATCGGAGTAGCAGCCGTAATCGCCATGTTAGGAATTGGCCAGGGCGCAAAAAGGATGGTCAATGCCCAGATAGCCTCTCTTGGCGAAAACCTCTTGAATGTTTTTCCCGGGAGTCATACTGCTGGAGCAGTGCACGGGGGAGCCGGCACAGCCAGCAGCTTGACTGAGGATGACGTTATCGCCATAAAGAATGACTGCGGTGCGATCGCAAGGATCTCGCCTGTGGTCAGGTCCGGTGCCCAGGTTGTGGCAGCAAACCTTAACTGGGGAACTTCGATTCAGGGATATTCGACGGACTTCCCTTACATTCGCTCCTGGACCTTATCCTCCGGTACATTTTTTACTGACCAGGATATAAAAGGTGCTACCAAGGTCTGTGTTTTAGGCCAAACCGTGGTGGATAATCTATTCCCAGGTGAAGGCCCGGTCGGGGAGATAGTAAGAATCAAGAAACTTCCTTTCAGGGTAATAGGCGTGCTTTCGCAGAAAGGACAGAATGCCTTTGGCCAGGACCAGGACGACATAATCATAGCCCCCTGGACCACCGTTCAGAAAAAACTCGCAGGAGGCACCTATATTAATTACATCATCGCCTCAGCCGTTGATCGCTCCCAGATGGATCTGGCCGAACAGCAGATAACCAACCTTTTAAGACAGAGACACAAAATCCAACCGGGTCAGGATGATGATTTCACAGTGAGAAGCCAGACGGACATCGCCACCGCAGCCTCTTCCACCTCCAGCATTATGACCATTCTCCTGGCCGCGATAGCTTCAATTTCCTTGATAGTGGGAGGTATAGGAATAATGAACATCATGCTGGTCTCGGTAACTGAGAGGACCAGGGAGATCGGAATCAGGATGGCAGTTGGAGCCAGAGGCAAGGACATTCTGACTCAGTTTTTGATCGAATCTATAGTTTTGAGTCTGATCGGAGGGATAGTCGGCATACTCTTAGGAGTTTTAACTTCAAAAGCTATTTCTATGGTTTTACACTGGCCCATTTTCATTTCAGTTCTGGCAATAGCTTTATCTTTCTTCTTTTCAGGGTTTGTTGGGGTATTCTTTGGATTTTATCCTGCCAGAAAAGCCTCCAATTTAGACCCGATTGAGGCATTGAGGTACGAATAAGGAGTACCCTGGCGGTCATTCTGAGGGAGTCCAAATGGACGACCGAAGAATCTCAGACTGTTAATAGCCACTTTAGTGGCGTAAGAAACCAGTAGCGCCCAGGTTCATCCCGGACGTTTTATATTTTACTGTAGAGGGGTTACCCATCCAATAAATAACAGGGCGACCCTTTCAGGGTCGCCATTTAAAAACCAATCCAACTCTTAATTTATCTTCTCTGAAACGGCAAGTGAGACATTCTTGTCTGACCATGATGGATTTTAACGCAAGTCTCAGACCACTTAAATAAAAAGGGCGAGGAAACCTCGCCCCTACGTCGAACCAACATCAAACTCACAAACTCCAAACTGTCTTCAGTCCCGCCTGCGGGGGCATTTCCCCGATTTATCGGGGCTCAACACGGCGGCGGTCCGCCTTTGAAGAGATAATTCACCAGATGGAGCACATCCGAAACCGTCACCTTGCCGTCGCAATTCACGTCTCCATTCTCCAGAGGATGCGGAGAGGGACCACCCCTGAAAAGGTAGCTGATAAGATAGACAACATCCGCCACACTAACCTGTTCATCGCAGTTGACATTTCCACGTGGTTTTATCAGTTTAGTGACAGTAAAACTCCCAATCTCTCCGGCAATAGGCCAGTTAATGGGCCTTGCACCTTCACCATTGAACATACATAGCGTATCTCCATTCTTCGATGTTCTTGCAGTTCTAAAGGTCAAGGTTCCCGCACCAGACACTTTATAAAACATCCTGCACCAGAGACCACTGTCATTATAAACTTCTTGATGATATGAAAAAAACCACATTGGTTCCAATGGCGGTCCATAAGGGCAGACTATCCTCTGGGCAGAGCCAGCAACCAAACTGGGCGGGTAAAATGCTGGGGGGTTTGCATCGTTAATACCACCAGTCAGTATTGTATCTAAAACTGGACTGCAGGTACCCTCCGCAAATAAGGGAACGAAAAAGCCATAAATCAACTCCACGGTTTTAATATTTATATTAACCTGTACAGTGCTGTCACAGGGTGAGACCTCCAGGTCAACCGGATCTAGGTAGTATTCATTGACCTGAGAAAAACCCACTCCCGAAAATAAAAGCACCAATGAAAACACCAAGAGAATTAACTGCAAGCTTCTTCTCATAGGTCACTCTCCTCCAAAAAAGTTGAAACTGGAGATTTTTGAAGAACAATGGATTGAAATATTGCTTCTGACTGTAATCTAAACCCGAAAAAAATTTTGTCAAGCTGAAACTGTGGTTAGGCCCTTCGGATTGTAGGGGAGTATTGCAATACTCCCCTATACCTGAAAAACTGTTGTTAAATCAATCCTAATTTAATTATATTTCGTTCGATCGGTCAGGAGTAGCTCCTGACGGAACGGACAAATTAATTTGTAGTTGCCCAATTTATTGGGCTCATTTCAGCTCGATAAATCGAGCGACTACATCACATAACCCGGGAGAAAGAACTTGCTCAAGCTTTATAAAGATAAAGATGCCTCTTTGAAATATCTGAAAGGAAAGACTGTCTCCATCCTCGGTTATGGAAGCCAGGGAAAGGCACAAGCTCTGAATCTGAAGGATTCAGGTCTTGAGATGATAATCGGGCTTCCCCCAAAAAGCAAGGATAGAAAAATCGCAGTTAAAGATGGTTTCAAAGTATTTTCTCCTGAAGATGCAGTCAAAAAAGGAGAAATAATTTCAGTCTTAGCTCCTGATCATAAGCATAAAGAGCTTT
>JALHSU010000208.1 GCA_022865345.1 Candidatus Zixiibacteriota bacterium | reverse complement strand
GTTAGATGCTTGTCTTTCATGCACTTACACCTCCTTTTCTGTTGTTTTGGAGTGTCTCAGCATTTGAAGGGCTTGAAGGTTTATTTAAGACTTATTATCATCTAATAAAACGTATGAGTCGCTCTCAGAGGTCAGACGCATTGATAATCGAAACTCTCCGCAAAAAAGGATACAAAGCTACAACACAAAGGATAGCAATCTGCCGATTTGCACTCCATAGCCCAGATCACCCGAGCGCGAAGAGAATCTGCGATGAAGTCAAGAAGATTCATCCAACAGTCAGCCTCGCCACAGTCTACAAAACACTTCAAATACTGACGGAACAAGGCCTGATCCAAGAACTTGATCTGCCACAGAGCCAGGCAAGATTCGATTCCTACGTGGAACCCCACATCAACCTGATCTGCCTGCAATGCGGCAACATCCAGGATTTCGACGACAACGCTGCTCAAGAAATGATTGCTAGAGTGACAGCCAAAGCAGAATTCGCGCGGACAGGACAACGCTTAGACATTTATGGTATATGCAAAAAATGCCACGGCAGAACGAAATAGATCAGCGTCATGGCGCGCGTGGTGCCGAGGGCTAGCTTTACGCCAGCGTTTAAGCCGTCTTAACCCATTTTACATGTTTTTGTCTAATTCTGGCTCTTTGCATGAATAAGGGTGTTTGCCAAAATAGCTCGAAAGGTGAACGGATATCTTTAAGTAGTTTGCCAAACAATAATAAAAGGTGAACGTCAATGCCCGAATACTTGAAAGAGTTTAATGAAAAGTTGAGGCCCTTCAAAGGAAGTTTGGTTAGAGTAAAGTCTGTAAAAAGCATCGAGCCGAATGCTAAGGAGTATTTGAGCAAGTTGTCCAAGGAGGGCTTGATTGAGCGGGTCAAGTGGGGTTGGTATTGGATTCCTGCTAAGATCAAAGATGTTTGGGACTTTTTGGAGAAAGACAAGAACTTCAAAGTAGTTTCCGCTCAGACTGCTGCATCATTCTGGAATAATGACTTTGTCCACAGAGACATTTACGTCTTGAAGGTCAAAGAAAAATCCTATGGAAAAACATTGAAAGAGTTCGCAAGAAAAAAGGGTTGGAATTTTGAGGTCGAATATGCAAAGGATACATCCAAGATCAAGTACAGGAAAGTCGGAAACTTGCTCGTTGAGGACATCGAGGAAAATATAATTGAATGCTTGCAGAACTGGGCTTTCACAGATGCATTTGCTACCTTGTACGAAAACAGAGACAGGATCAATTTGAACAGATTGTACAAAGAGTCTTATTGGAAATGAATTTCCAAGACAAACATTAGGGCCAAACAGGCTTTGGAGTATGGTTTTCATCAGTTAAGCGAATTGGGCAGGGGGGAGTTTCCGCATAGAGAAACCAAATTGGAGGATGACTTTGTGAAAAGAGAGATCGATGAAGCAATTGAGAAGGTTGTTGAGCTTGGTTAAGCACTTTGAAATAATGAACCTGAGAGAGGAGGAGATCAGCAGAATAATCGAGCAGTTGTCCAAACAGACCGACGGATTTGAAAATCCGAAAATCGTGTTGGTTGGCGGTTATGCCCTTAGAGCTTTTACGTCACTTTCGCGATACACGAGGGATTGCGATTTTGTCCTGAAGAAATCAGACGGTTGGAATTTAGATAAAATAAAGAAGTTACTGCCTAAAGATTTGAGTGTAGAAGTTTTTGAGAAAAGAGGCAGCTATGGTTTTCTGAGATGCATCAGACTATTGAAGGTTGATGGGAGAAGCGCCAAAATTTCAATTGATTTCATGGAAGAAGAAGTACGAGGAAGAATGGAAGAGCAAGTATTCTTTATAACTGAAAAATTCTTGCAGAAAACCAAGAAAGTGAAGATCCCTATTGCCAAAAAAATGATTGAAATCTACGTTCCGGATTACACTGACTATCTGATTCTGAAGATAATTTCTGCCAGACCCAGTGACATAAGAGATATAGCTACGTTAATCTGGAAAAATGGTATCCCAGATGACCTAGAGGAAAGAGCAAAAAAGACACTAGCTCATCCAGAGATATTAGAGAAGAACCTAGAACTCGTAATTACAGTTATTTCCGATAAACGATTTTTGGATTCATGGAAGGGAACATTCGTCACAACAGAATTCACTGAAAAAATAAAGGAGCAAGTTCTGAAAGAGTTAAAGAGATTATTATGACTTGTCGAAAATCCATCAGCTTGAAGCGTCCAACAGATACCCACAAATAACGCTCAATTTATGCCTAAGTGGCTAAAATAAGCTCAAAGGTGCCGAGGGCCGGGTTTGAACCGGCGACGGCTCGGTCTTCAGCCGAGCGCTCTCCCAGGCTGAGCTACCTCGGCACTTTTTCGACTGACCTCGGATGGTCTGAGCTTTTCTTGTAGGCGCACTCGATTATTTCCGCTTTATCAGGGATATTAAGGTATCTTTTTGGCCAACC
>JALHSU010000207.1 GCA_022865345.1 Candidatus Zixiibacteriota bacterium | reverse complement strand
TCCGTTCCCCAGCGAGGATGGGAGATCAAATCCTGAAGGCTCTTGTATCCAGCCCTTTTGAGCTGGTCCTCCCTGTATTCCCTGATTCCAGGGAGAAGAGAGAAAAAGGAAAGAATGGTTTTCTCCACGGTTTCTTTTTCAGGCTTGAAGGAATCTTCTTTGACCTGCTCTGATATGTGGTAGAAAGTCCCGTATTGATTGGAGATTTTCTCTCCGGGGATGACCTTGTTCAACGATTGATCTCTGTACCGTTCTGCTAATTCCTCTTTTAGCTCCTGGGCTTGATAATATTCAAATTCAGATAACCTGGGTGCAAAACCGGTAGCAGATTTCCTTTTTTGTCCTTCCCTCTCGAGAACAGATTCGGCAAACCGTTTCTCCCGAAGGTCTTCCTCTATCTGGTTTAACCTGCGACTGAACCTCTGAATGATCTTATCGTAACGGGACATTTTTTGACTTTTAATCGGTTGAAAATGCTATAAAACTTTCATCTGGAATAATAATACGACCTTCATGAAAATACAAACTATTTTTTGGCAAGGGCGTTCAGTGCTGCGGATCCGTTTCCGGGATTAAACACTCTTCCGAACACTCTTGCGATTGACTCAGGGAATCAGCTATCGACTGAAGGGGTTTTCTATCTTCCTTTTCCTTATTTCAAAAAGGGCTTGACAAATCTTGGTTTAAGATATATTTAAGTGAGAAAATTATTTGCTTTGAAAAGGAGGAACAGGATGAAAAGAAACTCTGAGATTTGGTTGGGGCTTGCACTGGTAGTAGTGGGCACACTTTTATTTTCCTGTGCTAAGAAAGAGGATGTCGTTATTTTGGGTGAGTTCGGCTCTCTTACCGGGGGTACGGCTACCTTTGGCAAGTCGACTCAAAAAGGAATAGAGATGGCTCTGGAGGAGGTAAACAAAGCCGGAGGGATACAGGGAAAGCCAGTCAGGATCGTGGTAGAGGATGACCAGTCTAAGCCGGAAGAAGCAGCTACTGCAGTGAAGAAATTGGTCAATCAGGACAAGGTCCTGGTAGTCTTAGGAGAGGTGGCATCCTCCAGGAGCTTAGCCGGAGCACCAATCTGTCAGGAGGCAAAAGTTCCAATGATCACGCCAGCATCCACCAATCCCAAAGTGACCCAGGTAGGGGATTTTATCTTCAGAGTCTGCTTCATAGACCCTTTTCAGGGTGAAGTGATGGCGAAGTTTGCCCGTAATACCCTGAAAGTAAGTAAAGCCGCGATACTGAAAGACATAAAAAACGACTACAGTGTGGGTTTAGCTCAGTTTTTCACAGAAACTTTTAAGAATTTAGGCGGAACGGTCATAGCTGAGGAGTCCTATTCTGAAGGAGACATAGAGTTCAGAGCCCAGTTAACCTCACTAAAAGCGAAAAAACCCGAGGTCATATTTATCCCCGGCTATTACACGGAGGTGGGTTTAATTGCTCGCCAGGCAAGAGATTTAGGGATTACAGTTCCTTTGATCGGAGGAGATGGATGGGATTCTCCACGCCTGATCGAGATAGGCGGGAAAGCCTTAGAAAATACCTATTACAGCAATCATTACACTCCAGACGACCCCAGGCCTGAAATGCAGAAATTCCTCGCCGATTTTAAAGCTAAATATAACGAGATTCCGGATGCAATGGCGCCCCTGGGTTATGATGCGGCTCGAATAGCCTTTGATGCCATAAAAAGGTCCGGAATTTTGGATGAGAAAAACATAAAGGATGCCTACCTTCAAAACACTCAGGCAAAATCCCTGATGGAAGCGATAAACACACCCGGCAATAGAGAGCGCATCCGGGACGCTTTAGCCCAGACCAAAGATTTCCCCGGAGTTACCGGTCTTATCACCATAGATGAAAACCGAAATGCCAAGAAATCCGCAGTGGTCCTAAAAATCGAAGATGGAAAGCTCAAGTACGTGGAAACGATTAGTCCATAATAAAATGACGGATGACGAATTAAAAAAGCGAATAACTGATGACTGTTGAAGAATCACTAATAAAAGACAAAATCTGATCCCGGATTAAAAATGGCGGTTTATAATAATTTCGAGGATTTGCCAGTTTGGAAAGAGGCAAGGAATTTTGGCAGTGCAGATCTATAAAATCACTAAAGAAGAGAAATTTAAAAGAGATTATGGTTTATCTGAACAAATCAGAAGGGCAGCAGTATCCGTGTCAAGCAATATAGCTGAAGGTTTTGAAAGAAGCTCAAGAAAGGAGTTCATTAGATCTTTGTATATAGCAAAAGGGTTTGTATCCGAAGTTAGAAGTCAAGTATTCCTCTCCAAAGAATTGGGTTATCTGGATGGAGATTTTTCGGAAAAGCTGTTAGGACAGACCAGATCCCTTTCCAGACAAATAGGTGCTCTCATATCATTTTTAAAGAAAAGAAATCTCTAGAATGCAGAAGACATCTTTCGCTTTGTTTTTGTCATGTGATTGTCTGTTTTTATCTTTTATTAGTCAGCCGAAATCAATCATTAGTCATTTATTCTTTCATCAGTCATCCGTAATTCGTCATTTTAGTTTATCTTTATGTCCGAATTTCTTCAACAGCTGATTAACGGCATCGCCTGGGGTTCGATCTATGCCCTGATAGCCCTGGGGTATACCATGGTCTACGGGGTTCTGAGGCTGATAAATTTTGCGCATGGCGACGTCTATATGGTTGGTGCATTTGCCGGATTCTATGCGGTCAAATGGCTTGGTCTGGCCCAGGAACCTACCATTTTCGGAGCGGTGGCTGTTTTCCTGTTGTCTATGGGAGCCTGCGGGATTCTGGGATTCGTTATCGAGAGGGGTGCCTACAAGCCTCTGAGAAAAGCTCCCAGGTTGACCGCATTAATCACAGCTATTGGAGTATCTTTGCTCCTGGAGAATGCCGGGCAACTAATCTTCGGAGCTGACCCTAAATTTTTTCCCCAGATAATTGCCAAAAAAGATGTTATCTCAAGCGGCGGGATAATCCTTACCAATCAGCAGGTAATAGTATTAGGGGTATCGTTGTTTCTAATGGCATCTCTACAGCTTTTTGTCATGAGAACTAAAACCGGCAAGGCTATGCGTGCAGTTTCTTTTAACCGCGAGGCGGCTTCCTTAATGGGAATATCAGTAGACCGGATTATCTCCATAACTTTTGTTTTAGGCTCAGCCCTGGCTGGGGCTGCGGCCATCCTGGTTGGTCTGACCAATCCCAAGATAGAGCCTTTGATGGGAATAATGCCCGGGATTAAGGCATTTGTTGCCGCAGTTCTTGGAGGCATAGGCAACATTCCAGGAGCAATGTTAGGCGGAATGATAATGGGGATAGCTGAGGTAATGGTGGTGGGATATCTATCCTCGACCTACCGGGATGCTATCGCTTTCGCTATCCTGATCCTGATATTGCTTTTCAAACCTTCTGGTTTATTGGGTGGTTTTACAGGCGAAAAAGCGTAAAAAAAATGGAAAAAGGAAGATGGAAGAAGGAAGGCTGAAAAAACTGTCATTGCGAGGAGCGAAGCGACGAAGCAATCTTCTCAAAATAACGGATTGCTTCGCCCTGCGGGCTCGCAATGACACCTTTGACCGGCCATTGCGAGAAGTCCATTTGGACGACGAAGCAATCCATACACTGTGGACGGATTGTTTCTTCCCGACTTGGCGGATAAAAGCTCAAGGGTTAAAACTAAAAGCAAAAAGCGAATAGCTAATAGCAAATACCGAATACCGAAATATGCAATTTAAGAAAATCATCTTCATTATTCTGGTCATAGGATTTCTGCTTCTGGTTAATTACTATCTCCCTCGCCGGATGAACCCTTATCTCTTTCAGATATTGATCCTGATTGGCATAAACATTATCCTGGCTGTGAGCCTGAATTTGATAAATGGATTTACCGGTCAGTTCTCCATTGGTCATGCTGGTTTTATGGCTATTGGCGGGTACACCTCGGCATTTTTCACCTTCTATTTCGGCAGAAACCTGGTCCCGAGTCTGACCTCTATTCTTCTTTTCCCCTGGCTGGCAAAATCGGTTATCTTTGTCTCCGCTCTAATCCTGGGAGGTACCTTAGCAGCTCTGGCAGGGTTGATTGTAGGTATTCCCTCTCTGAGATTAAAAGGAGATTACCTGGCAATTGCGACTCTGGGTTTCGGTGAGATAATCCGGGTCCTGATTTTGAATATCGATGCAGTGGGCGGAGCCAGAGGTTTTGCAGACATCCCCGGGTACACCAATCTTTTCTGGGTTTTATTTTTTATGGTGTTGACCGTGGTAGTAATCCGGAATTTAATCAATTCAACGCATGGCCGGGCTTTCCTTTCAGTCCGGGAAGATGAAGTAGCAGCAGAGGCGATGGGGATAAACACTACCTATTATAAAGTCTATGCCTTCGTCATCGGGGCATTTTTTGCCGGAATCGCCGGAGGGCTTTTCGGGCATTATCTTATGTATCTGCACACTAACAGCTTTACCTTTATGCGCTCGATTGAGATAATCATTATGGTGGTCCTGGGTGGGATGGGAAGTATCACCGGCTCAATTCTGGCAGCGATTATTCTGACGATTCTTCCGGAATTTTTGAGAGTGGTCAAGGATTACCGGATGGTAATATATTCACTGATTCTTATAATCCTGATGTTGACACGTCCTCAAGGTATTTTTGGGTTAAAGGAGTTTAGTTTACTGGCTATAAAGAATATATTTGTGAGAAAAGAACAGGTAGCAAAATGATTGACGTGGAATAAAATGCTACGAGGATTCAAGGAAAATAATGACGGATGACTGATGATGAATGATGAATAAATAAAAAGAAAGATGTAAGACAGAAGAAGGAAAAGTAAAAAACCGTAGCGTTGGGCTTTAAGCCTGACGAGCTTGTAGGGGCGGGGTTTCCCCGCCCAGAATGTAGGGCAAGGCTTCAGCCTTGCAAAAAAAAATATGCTGTCATTGCGAGCCCCCGACCCGTCGGGGCGAAGCAATCCGTCAATTTTGGACAAATTGCTTCGTAGTCCAAATGGACTCCTGGCTATGACCAAATAAGCCCTTTAGGCTCTTAAAAAAGGATTAAAGTGAGAAGTGTGAAATTCTTTTTTATCTTTCTGGCTGTTTTTGCTACAACGTCATTTAGCCAGAGTATGGAGACCAAAGAATTAAGCCAGTCCTTTCCGGTGGAGCAGAATGGCAAATGGGGTTATATCAATAAAATAGACAAGACTATGGATGGTTCGCCATCTGATGAGTCTACACCTTCATCCGGGGATCTGGCTCAGTCAGAAGCCAGTGAAGGGCAACAATCCAAGAAACCGGAGTATGACTACGTTGGGGGATTTTTTGAAGGGCTGGCAGTGGTGAAAATCGGTGACCTGTACGGTTATATCGACGAAACTGAGAAGATAGTAATCCCACCCCAGTTTGAATCAGTCGGGCGTTTTTCAGAAGGGCTGGCAACTATAAAGCTCGGGGGGAAATGGGGATATATAGACAAAAAGGGGAAAGCGGTGATTAATCCACAGTTTAATTTTGCTGGAGACTTTTCAGAAGGACTGGCTGGGGTAAGGATAGGCGGAAAGTGGGGGTATATCGACAAAAAAGGGAAGATGGTAATTCATCCGCAATTTGATTTTGCCTGGCTTTTTTCAGAAGGTCTGGCAGCAGTTCAGTTAGAATTCGGCGACAAGTACGGCTATATCGACAAAACCGGTAAGATGGCAGTGGAACCGAAATTCAATGATGTTCTCCCCTTTTCGGAAGGCTTAGCTGGGGTAAAAATCGAAAACAAGTGGGGATATATTGATAGAGAAGGTGAGGTGGCGATTAATCCGCAGTTTGAAGATGCTGGGGTTTTTACCGAAGGTCTGGCAATGGTAAAGATAAGAGGCAGGTATGGATATATTGACAAAACCGGAGATGTGGTGATTAATCCTCAATTTGAGACGGTCTGGCCTTTTTCCGAAGGCCTGGCACCAGTATTAATTGACAGGAAGTGGGGCTATATCGATAAAAAAGGGAAGATGGTAATTAGTCCCCAATTTGATTTTGCCGGGATATTTTCTGAAGGGCTGGCAGGAGTGAAGATTGGGGACAGGTGGGGTTTTATCGACAGGACCGGGAAGTTCGTTGAGAAAACTGAGAAATGAAGAGGATTCAATCCGCCAGAGGCGGACTAGGGGACAAGGGTTCAAGGGAAATAATGACGGATGACGAATGACGAATGAATAAAAAGGAAGAAGGAAGACAGAAAAAGGAAAAGTAAAAAACTGTAGCGTCGGGCTTTATGCCCGACGAGCTTGTAGGGGCGGGGTTTCCCCGCCCAGGTGCTTCAGGTGGCGAGTTTATCGAACCAGGTAGGCTCCCACAGGAGTGAGAAATTGTAGGGCAAGGCTTCAGCCTTGCGAAAATAAGCAACCCTGAAAGGTTTCCCTACAAAAATTAGAAAAAATAAATGCAAATCAGGTTGCTAATAAATGTCACTGCTTGAGATAAAAAACTGTTCCATGCACTTCGGGGGGCTGAAGGCGGTTGAGGGTTTGGATATGTCTTTGGAAAAGGGGGAGCTAGTGGGGCTAATCGGGCCAAATGGCGCAGGCAAAACCACTCTTTTCAACCTGATTACCGGGGTTTATAATCCGACTGCTGGAGAGATTATATTTCAGGATAAAAAACTTAATGGCAAGAAACCGTACCAGATAACCTCGTACGGGATAGGAAGGACCTTCCAGAACATAAGGTTATTCCAGAATCTTTCAGTTTTGGATAATGTCAAGACCGCCTGCCATCTTCATTCCAAAGAAGGGATGTTCAGTTCTGTCCTCCGCAGTAAAAGATTCGAAGAAGAGGAAAATGAGCTTGCAGAAAGATCGATGAATCTGTTGAAAATTTTCGGGCTGGACCTTTTGAAAGAAGAAAAGGCGAGTAATCTACCTTATGGTCAACAAAGAAGATTAGAAATAGCCAGAGCTATGGCGACTGAGCCAAAACTTTTGCTTTTGGACGAGCCTACTGCGGGAATGAATCCTCATGAGACCGAATCCCTTACAAATCTGATTAAGGATGTCAAAAAGAATTTCGACTTAACTATTCTATTAATCGAGCATGATATGAGGGTGGTTATGGGTTGCTGCGAAAGGATTGTGGTTTTAGATTACGGGGTCAAGATCGCAGAAGGTCCACCAGAGAAGATAAAAAAAGATCCAAAGGTGATAGAGGCCTATTTAGGGGAAGAAATGACTTGAAAATCGTTCAAGGGCAAAAAGAATTAAACTGTCATTGCGAGGAGTCCATTTGGACGACGAAGCAATCTGTCCAATATAAATGGATTGCTTCGCCCTGCGGGCTCGCAATGACTGGTGCAAGCCATGATTGAGAACTCAAATTTACTGGAGATTGATTCGCTGAACGTTTACTATGGGGCGATTCATGCATTGAGAGGTATCTCTTTTCACATAAAAAAGGGAGAGATAGTAACCCTCATCGGCGCAAATGGGGCTGGGAAATCAACTTCCATCAATACTATCTCCGGACTTCTCAAACCTAAAGGCGGAACGATTACTTTCGGAGAAAAAAGGATAGAAAAGCTCTTACCTCACAAGATCGTTGAGTTAGGCATCTCTCAGGCGCCAGAGGGGAGAAAGATCTTTCCCAATCTCTC
>JALHSU010000206.1 GCA_022865345.1 Candidatus Zixiibacteriota bacterium | reverse complement strand
GCACAGAGCCGCCCCTGAAATGCCCCTCCTGTGACCACGCCAGAAGCTTCTATCAGATCAAGTGTGAAGAGTATTAAGATTTTTTTGTAGCGGAAGGCTTCAGCCTTCCATAAGTAGACAGTAGACAGGGAAAAACCAAGTAGCCCCACCTTGCCTCAAGGTGGGGACATAACATGCGACCCAGGTTGAGGGCAACCCGGGTCTACCGGTTTTTGGGTTTTTGTAGCGTCGGGGTTCATCCCCGACGTTTATGTGGTAGGTCAGACATTCTTGTGGCAAAGCCAGGCTTGCTCTCTGACCTGAAGGGAACAGCGCGGTAAGCCGGGCTGTCCCGCCAAAGGCGAGACTGCCCGACAAATTCTTGAGAATCGCTTTTGAAAACGATTGCGCGAAAAAGAAACTCAGGTCAAATTTATAACGTAATAAAAATTGTAGGCACATAGTATCAGAATGAGATTTAAACTTATAATCAAAGCCTGTTGATATGTCAGTAAAAAAATTGACTGCTGAGTTATACGCAAAGCTGGGCGAACGTGGGTATAAGTGCAGTATTGTCTCTGTGGAACGCTTGGACGATTTGAAGCAAGAAATCGAATCTCGAAAAAGTCAAGGACTTCTCGACCAGAGACTTTATCGCGAGTATTTTACATCCTTTTCCTACCATCCGCCGGAAAGCTTAACAGGAGCCAGGTCCTTGATAGTAGTTGCAGCCCCGCAGCCACAGATTCAGGTTGTCTTCAACTGGAATGGAAAACCTCAGCCCCTCATCATTCCCCCCACTTACCTGCACTATTCAGACGGGATGGTAAGGGATTTGCTTGCAGACGTTTTAGAGTCGAAAGGGTATGAGATCGCTTCTGTTTTGCTACCAGTAAAGCTTCTATCCGCACGCAGTGGACTTTCCTTCTACGGGAAGAACAATATCTGTTATGTGCCCGGAATGGGAAGCTTTCACCGGCTTATGGCTTTCTACTCTGATCTCTCCTGTCTTGAGGACATTTGGCATGAATCGGTTATGCTGGAGGATTGTGAAAACTGCCTTGCCTGTCTGAACGCCTGCCCTACTGGAGCTATTACCTCTGACCGCTTTTTGATAAAAGCAGAAAGATGTCTGTCTTTTCTAAACGAAAACTCAGGCGATTTTCCAGAGTGGCTAAACCCTTCCTGGCACAATTGCCTAGTCGGATGCCTTCACTGTCAGAGTGTATGTCCTAAGAATAGAGATTTCGTGGATTGGATCGAACCCGGAGCCGAGTTCTCGGAGGAAGAGACTGGTTTACTTCTAAACGGAGCCCCGCTCGAAAAACTTCCTGCCGTAACCGTGAAAAAACTCGAACATCTCGACATGATTGGATATCATGATGTCCTTCCCCGCAACCTGAGAGTCCTCTTAAAGTAGCGGAAGGCCGTCAAGGTCTTGTCCACAGGATCCTGGCGAAGACTTCAGCCTTCCATGTTCTCTTGTGCGAAAGATGGAAACCTGAAGGTTTCCGCTACAAAAAATCTGGTAGGTCAGACATTCTTGTGGCAAAGCCAGGCTTGCTCTCTGACCCTAAAAGAACAGGCAGGAATGCCTGTTCTACCGGTTTTTGACTGTCTCCCCAAAAAGCGTAAAACTATCCGCACCTGTGATTTCTACTTTTACAATTTCCCCCAAAAGGTTATTGTCATTTTCCCCTTTTGGGATTATCACAGTTTTGTTACTTCTCCCCTTCCCTTTCCAGCTTGCTTTATCCCTTTTGCTTTTGCAATCAATCATGACCTCTTCAGCTCTGCCGATCAAACTTTTGTTCTTCTTCTGAGAGATTGTCTTTTGCAGTTCTATTAAGGTCTGAAGCCTCTCTAATTTCACCTCATTTGGTACATCACCCTCGAGAAGGAAAGCTGTTGTTCCCTCTCTGGGAGAATATTTGAACATAAAGGCAGAATCGAACTCAATCCTTTGAACCATCTCCAGGGTCTTTTGAAAATCCTCTTCTTTTTCCCCTGGAAAACCCACGATCAGGTCAGTTGTCAAGCTCAGGTTTTCGACTTTGCTCTTGACTGAATCCACCAGACGCAGATAATCCGAGGAATTATATTTTCGATTCATTTTTTCCAGAATCTTGTCTGAGCCGGATTGCAAAGGGAGATGAAGATGCTCACAAACCTTTTCTAAATCTGACATTGCGTCGATTAGCTTCAAAGAAAGGTCCTTCGGGTGAGAAGTCATAAATCTTATCCTCTGAATATTTGTCTTGCTCACTTCCTTGAGTAGGTCAGCAAAATCGCATCCATTATCCTTATAGGAGTTGACATTTTGCCCGATCAGGGTAACCTCTCTGCACCCGGATTCAGTTAGGCACTGAACCTCCCTTATAATCTCCGACACTTTTCTATTTTTCTCCGAGCCACGCACATAAGGCACAATACAGTAGGAGCAGAAATTCTCACATCCCCTGGAAATTGCTACGAATGAAGAGAATTTATTTTTTCTCTGGGGTAACGAGTCGAACTTTTTCAAATCAGAAAAAGACAAAGCCACAGTTGGACTTTTCCCTTTTTTCTCCAGATAATCCGGAAGCTTGAATAGCTCCTCAGTCCCCAAAACCAAGTCCAGAGCCGGAACTTCTTTCAGGAATCTCTCTCCTAACCTCTGAGCCATACACCCGAT
>JALHSU010000205.1 GCA_022865345.1 Candidatus Zixiibacteriota bacterium | reverse complement strand
TCTTCGACAATCCTGTTAACTATTGGCAGATCATCGGGATGGATCAGCTCTTTCCATGCATCTGCATGCGAATCGATTTCTTCCAAAGTATAGCCGAGCATTTCCACCCAACGGCGATTGCGGACGACCTCTCCCGTTTCCATATTTTGGTCCCAAGAGCCGAGTTCGGCTCCTTCCAACACCAATTTTAGGCGCTCTTCGTTTTCACGCAGCGCCTCCTCTGCCTTCTTACGCTCGGTGATGTCCTCAGCCACGCTTGCGAAACGGAAGACCCTCCCGTATTTGTCCCGGATCGGATAGCTGCGATCCAGAACCCAGCACATTGTGCCGTCGTCACGCACGATTCGGTACTCTGCCTCTACGTACTGGCTCAAGTCCGCACTCCGGGCAAAGGCTTCCCTGACCTGGGCCCGATCCTCCGGGTGGATGACGTCTTGCCAGCTCATCCTGTCGTCGTACGCGCTCTGACAGGAGCGGCCGTACAACCTCTCGTAGGCAGGGTTCACGTAGAGCAGCCGTTTGGCATCCCAATCCGTGAGCCAGAAGACCTGATCGATGTTCTCCGCAAGCTGACGGAACCGCTCCTCGCTCTCTTTCAACGCCTCCTCTGCCTTCTTATGCTCAGTTATGTCCTCTCCTGAACTTAAAGTACCGGTAATGTTACCTGTTTCATCTGTCAATAAGGTATTGTGCCAGGCAATAATTCTTTCTTCGCCGCTTTTGGTTAAAACAGGATTTTCAAAATAATCAGCCGCCTTTTGTCCGCCAGGTATCAACCTTATAAAAGTGGCTCTTACTCTTTCCCTATCCCATTCTGGAAGAAAGTGATCAAACCAATTTTTCCCGGTAATCTCTTCCTCTTCATATCCTAAGATCTTGCACCCTTTTCTATTTATAAGCGTAACTTTTTGCTCTGTATTAATCGCCACGATAATGACTCCGGCAATATTAAGATACTCTTGTGCCTTATTCCTTTCCCTCCAATGAATTTGCTCTATTTCACTCCGTTCTGCTTCGGATTTTCGGACCAGGGTAAATGAAATCAAGCCAATGCAAAAAATGGCAACTAAATCAAAAACAACTTCTCCCCATTCGAACTGCTCAGGTGGCGCCCCGAAGAAAAGTTGAGGAAGGTTAAATAGGTGGTCTGTAGCAAGTATGATACTTAAAACGATAAATGCTCCAATTATTATCAGCCCCGGATTCCCCCCTATTCTTTCTGTCCACTTTTTCTGTCGCATAAGTTTATACTCCATCCATTATCTTGGGATTAAACTCTCTAATTTTTACCTTACTTATCCTGGTTTTTTTCATCAGAATAACCTATATGCTTCTCCATGTCAACCAATAACTTCTATCTAACACGGAAGTATAAAGCTTTAGCTTTATTAATGGCTGTAAGCCTGAAGGCTTACACTCCAAAGAGATTATTCTTTGTTTTTAGATTGAAAAATCCGATCAAAAACCCCCCGTTTTTCGAATGATCAGATCTGGATGTTCATTTATATTTATCGGAATTAAAAAATAAAGGATTAGGTTGCAGGGCAAGGCCTCAGCCTTGCTTGTGGATCTATTTAGGTCTCAAAAAATAAAAGACAGGTATAGAAGCCTGCCCCAACTGTTTTTATCCGTCATTCGTTATTCGTTATTCGTCATTTTCTTTTACATCCCATATTTCTCAATGATCGCAGCCTTATCCTTTCCCAGGATATCGTATTTTTTACCGATCTTGATAAAAGCTTCAACGGCTTTGTCCAGATGTTTGGTCTCATGCACGGCTGAGATCTGGACTCTTATCCTTGCCTGTCCTTGAGGGACCACCGGGTAAGAAAATCCGACAACGTAGATTCCTTCATAATACAGGTCTTTAGCAAAATCCTGAGCCAGCCTGGCATTATATAGCATAATCGGGCAAATCGGGTGGACCCCATCCCTAATCTGGAACCCAGCCTCTTTCATTTTTTCCCTGAAATAAGAGGTATTCTTGTATAGTTTATGTAAAAGCTCGGGCTTTCTTTTTAGAATCTCCAGGACTTTGATGCTCGCATAAACCAGTGAGGGAGGGAGGGTATTGGAGAAAAGATAAGGCCTGGAGCGCTGTCTCAACAGGTCTATTATCTCCTTTCTGGAGCTGGTGAATCCTCCGCAGGCGCCTCCTAAGGCTTTACCCAGGGTACTGGTGATGATATCTATCCTTTTCTCTACTCCACGATATTCGATTGACCCTTTTCCGGTTTTCCCTAAGATGCCGGTAGCATGAGAGTCGTCCACCATAACCAGAGCATTATACTTTTCCCCTAAATCACAGATCTGGTCTAATCTGGCGATATCTCCATCCATAGAGAAAACTCCGTCTGTGGCGATCATCCTTATCCTGTGCCTGCCGCTTTCCTTAAGTTGAGTTTCCAAATCTGCCATATCAGCATGCTTGAACTTTTTCCTTTCTGCTTTGCACAGTCTGATCCCATCGATTATGCTGGCATGATTAAGCTCATCGCTGATCACCACGCAGTCCTGGTCTAAGAGGGTTTCGAAAAGCCCGCCATTAGCATCAAAGCAGGAGGTATAAAGGATGGTATCTTCAGTGCCCAAAAATTCTGAGATTTTTCTCTCCAATTCCTCGTGAATGTCCTGAGTCCCACAGATAAACCGGACACAGGCAAGACCAAAACCGTATTTTTCCAATCCCTCTTGGGCTGCCTTGATAAGCTCCGGATGACTAGCTAAGCCCAAATAGTTATTAGAACAGAATATTACAACCTCTTTTTTTTCTGCACCTGGAGGAAACTCCACCTCAACATCTGCCCTTTGGGGTGAAAGGATATAACGTTCTTCTTTATTTAACCCCGCCTCTTTAATTTTCTTTAATTCCGCCTGGTAAAGCCCCTTGAATGTGCTATAGGCCATTACGACCTCCGTTCTTGTGGAGTTTTGAACTTGCTTATAAACGGTAAACGATAACTTCTATGACTATATTGGTCTTCTTGCTCTCAATTTAGGGAAAAATTTTAAATTAGTCAACTTCTTTTTGATTTATTATTTTTTGGATTTGGAGTATAAAGTTTTAGCTTTATTTTATAGGTAAGCCAATTGTGAGTTAAGTAAAGCCACCCCTAATTAATGTAGCGGAGGTCTTCAGGTCTCTACAAAATGGAAGGCTGAAGCCTTCCGCTACACTTCTCCAACGGTCAGTCGAAGTGGTTCAACCATACCCAAGGGGTTGGTTGACAATTTTCTACATAAAATTTGGAGAAAAGGAAAGGGCAGGCGTGGGAGCCTGCCCCTACATGTTTTATCCGTCATTAGTTATTCGGTATTCGTCATTTCATTTTAAAGTCCGTATTTTTCTATTATCGCCTTCTTATCCTTTCCTAAGATGTCATATTTTTTACCGATCTTAGTGAAGGCTTCAATGGCTTTGTTTAAGTGTTCCATCTCGTGGTTGGCTGAGATCTGAACCCTGATCCGGGCTTCCCCACGAGGAACAACCGGGAAGAAAAATCCGATCACATAGATTCCCTCATAATACAGGTCTTTGGAAAAATCAGAAGCCAGCTTGGCATTATAAAGCATTATGGGAACAATCGGATGGATCCCCTCTTTTATATCGAAACCTGCTTCAGTCATTTTTTTCCTGAAATACAGGGTGTTCTTCTCTAACTTATCCCTTCTCTCGGTGGTCTTTGAGATAAGGTCCAGGACTTTGCTGGCAGCAGAGACTATAACCGGTGGAACCGTGTTGGAGAAAAGATAAGGTCTGGCTCTCTGGCGAAGCAAATCGATAAGCTCTTTTCTGCCGCTCACGCATCCGCCTGAAGCTCCTCCCAAAGCTTTACCCATAGTGGTGGTGATTAAATCGACCCTGCCCATAACCCCGCAGTGCTCATGCGTCCCTCTTCCGGTCTTTCCGACAAATCCGGTGGAATGGGAATCATCCACCAGAACCAGGGCATCATATTTTTCCGCCAAGTCGCAAATAACATCCAGTTTGGCAATATCCCCGTCCATGGAAAAGACCCCGTCAGTGATTATCATCCTGAAGCGGTTTTCCTGGGACTCTTTCAGCTTCTCCTCCAGATGTTCCATATTAGAGTGCTTATAAACATACTGCTGGGCTTTGCAGAGTTTCATCCCATCTACAATCGAGGCATGCACGAGCTTATCTGCAATCATCGCATCTTCGCGATCTAAAAGCACATCAAATACTCCGGCATTAGCATCCATACAGGAAGGAAAAAGAATCGTATCTTCTGTGCCTAAGAATTCGGAGAACTTTCTTTCTAACTCCCGGTGGATATCCTGGGTCCCGCAGATAAACCTGACCGAGGACATCCCATACCCTCTGGCATCCAGACCCTGATGAGCTGCCTTAATTACTTCTGGATGGCTGGAAAGGCCTAAATAGTTATTGGCGCAAAAATTTATAACCTCCTTTTCTTCAGCCCCTTCTGGAAATTCCACCTTTATATCTGCGCCCTGGGGAGAGTGAATGTATCTTTCCAGCTTATTCAGCCCTGCTTCCTGGATGCCATTCAGCTCCTTTTGATAATGTTCTTTCGCCTTACTGCTGTAAGCCATAGGACCTCCTAAAAATTATAATCTTTGAAAAATAATCTTCTGCTTATCAGGCAGCAGATTCTATAAATTCAGATTTCTCCGGATAGCTATATTTTGACGTACTCTTTGAGCAGAGAAATGATATTATTCACCGAGTCAAAAGCCTCGGGAGTAGCTTTAGCACCCGGAATTTGAATCTTATATTTTTTCTCTAAGAAAGTCTTCAGAGAAACCATAGAGAAAGAATCCACAATGCCTGAGGAGATGAGAGGGGTATCCTCTTTGATCTCCATATCGCTGTCATCCTCTAAGAACTCTTTTTTGACGTAATCGATGATCATCTTTTTTGCATCATCCATTTTGTTGCTCCTTTCAAATTTTTTTGTCTGGTTCGTTTGTGAGTTCGCGTAGGGGCGTCCAATTGGACGCCCTGGGTGGTAGGGGTGGAGACAAGCTCCACCCCTACTTATTATTCTCCTGTATGCTATCTAAACATTATGGAATTTTCAAAGCTCAATCATTCTCCAAGGTCGAGGTATCTCCTATCGGCTCTCCCCACTCCTGAGCCCGGAGTAATCGCCGCATAATCTTTCCGCTCCTGGTCTTGGGCAGAGAGGGGACAAACTCTATCTCCTGGGGCATCGCCAGAGGAGAAAGCCTTTTGCGGATGAAATTCATTATATCCAGCTCAAGCTCATCGCTTTTTTGAAATCCTGGTTTGAGTGCGATAAATGCTTTGACCACCTCTAAATTTATCGGGTCAGGCTTTCCAATGGCTGCAGATTCTGCTACTGCCTCATGTTCTAAAAGGGCGGACTCGATTTCAAATGGTCCGACCAAGTGACCGGCAGTGTTAATTACATCATCGTCCCTTCCCACGAACCAGAAATATCCATCCTGGTCAATACTTGCCCTGTCTCCGGTTATGTACCATCCATTTTTGAACTTGTTATCATAAATCTCCGGATTATTCCAGTAAGCCCTGAACATCGAGGGCCAGCCGGGCTTTAGAGCGATCAACCCGACTGAGCCGGCTTTTGTGATTAGATTATAATTAGAATCTAAAACCACTCCTTCGATCCCTGGAAAAGGCTTTCCCATTGAGCCGGGTCTTATCTCCATTCCCGGATAATTCGAGATCACGATAGATCCGGTCTCGGTCTGCCAGTAGGTATCGTGAAAGGGAAGACCATAAACCTTTTTTGACCAGATTACAGCCTCAGCATTCAAAGGCTCACCCACACTGCAAAGATGCCTTAAAGATGAAATGTCAAATCTTTTTACTATCTCCTCACCTTCCCTCATCAATAACCGGATTGCTGTGGGAGCAGAATACCAGACAGTTATCTTATGTCTCTGGATCAGACTATACCACTTTTCCGGATGAAACCCGCTGTCCAAAACCACCTGGGTTATGCCCAGGCTCCAGGGACCGATGATTCCGTAAGATGTCCCTGTTACCCAGCCCGGATCAGCCGTACACCAGTAGATATCATCCGGCTTTAAATCCAGGCACCATTTTGTGGTCAAATACTGAGCGAATATAGAGGAGTGGACGTGCAAAGCCCCTTTGGGCTTTCCGGTGGTTCCTGAGGTGTAATGAAGGACTGAAGGAGTTTCAGGTCCAGTGTGAAAAATCTCGAAATTTTCTATCCTTTTAGCTTTCCTGACAGAGTAAATCATCTCTCCTTGTTCAAGTTTGATACTTTCATCCTCAGTAGCAATGATGACTTTTTTTAGCTCAGGAAGTTTATCCTTTATTCTCCTTATCTTCTTCATCAGCTTTGGAGTGGTGATAATGGCAGAGGCTTTCCCATCTTCCAGCCTGGTCAGAAGAGAATCCTCTCCAAAGGCGGAAAACAAAGGGGCAACGATCCCCCCCATCTTCAAAATCCCCAAGAATGAGAAATAAAGCTCCGGAATCCGGTCCATAAAGATAAAGACTCTTTCCCCTTCCTTTATTCCAATATCCTTCAAAAGCTGGGCAAAATTATTAGAATAGACTTTAAGGTCATCAAAGGTATATCTTTCCACCTCGCCTGAAAACCCTTCCCAGATCATGGCTAACTTTTTTCCCAGCCCTTGCTGACAGATTCTATCTGAACAATAATAACCGATATTAAGCGGAGAACCTTCTTTATAGCCTAACTCCTTTCGGGAAAAAGACCAGTCAAATCCCTCATACCTTTGTTCATAAGAGTCGATGTTGCTTACCACAGATTACTCCTTCTTATTAAACAGTAGAATTATAAATCGGATAAAGTCGATATTCTTTGTCATCTTGTGAAACTTTTCACAAGCTGAGGCATAAGACTACGATGGTTCACTAAAAAAAGCCAATTTTCTTCCTCAGCTTTAACACTCTAAACAGTATTAAAATAATATTCTAAGGTGACTTTAGCAAGTGAAAAAAATCACAAAATACAGCTTTCGGGGATAATTTTCCTCACCTAATGACGAGTACTGCATCCGGAAAGTAGTGTTAAATACTACCCACTATCTCCTATGAACCGTCCACCGAAAAATATCCCCCGCTATAAGCGGGGGGATATTTTTCTGAGGGTGGATGGGATCGAACCATCGACCACCTGCTTAAAAGGCAGATGCTCTACCACTGAGCTACACCCCCAAAATAACTCTGTAAAAACCTTATACGAAAAAATCAATTAAAAACAAACAAAATATATTACCAGACAGACAAAATATAGCTCCAAACTCTTTTGTCAAGGGAAAAGGAACAGGGATAGGCTCTCTTCCTGTCATTGCGAGGAGCTCATTGACCGACGAAGCAATCCTCTCACCTTAAACAGATTGCTTCGCCCGGAGGGCTCGCAATGACATCCTTGTTTATCACGCCAAGGTAAGAGTTTCTCGGCTCTTCGTTGGTGTCCTCACCAACGAAGAAAAGGTCGTTGGTCAGGAGACCAAACAACCAGCTAATGACATTCTTCTTTATCCTGCTGGAACTGGAGAATAGAAGGGTGAGTCCGCCTTCGGCGGATCTCCCCTTCAAAGACTGTCTGCCTTACTAAGGTAAGAGTTGAACACCCTCCTTAGTTTTCTTCTGTCATTTGTTATCTGTCATCTCTTTAGTCCACAAAGCATATGATACTTTCCTATCTGCTCCAGGCTTATCAGACCTTTAAAAATCTGACCCTGCATCACCGGTATAACCGAAAGCTTTTCTGGATTCATCCTTTGAAAAACCTCAGACAAAGGGGCATCCTCAGTGGTGCTGGTAAACTCGCGACTCATAATTTCCCTGACTCTGGTCTCCCTGGGATGATTACGCAGTGCAGAGAAAAATTTTTCGCGTGAAAGGATTCCTATGAACTCTTTTCCTTCCATAACCGGGAAATCCTGCTGAAGCCCGTGACACATCTTATCCAGGACCTCTCCTAAGGTATTATCCGGTGAGATCGGTTCGATATTGGTGAGCATAGCCACCCGGACTGGGACATCTGCTATTTCCACCTTTAGCTCGGTCGCTCTCTTTTCTCCTTCTGCCCCCAAGAAGATAAACACGGCAATCAGAGCTAACCAGGGGTTGAAGAACAAGCCGAAGAAGAAAAACAAAATGGCTAAGAACTCGCCTATGCCTACAGCCACCTTGGTGGCTTGTAGTAGATCCATCTTCAGCCCTAAGACTCCCCTTAGAACCCTACCCCCATCCATAGGAAATGCAGGAATCAAGTTAAATAGCGCCAGCATCAGATTTATCGCAAACAGGTTAAGAAGAAGGTTGCCCTGAAATATGGAAATATTCACAGCCTTTGCCTCAGGAAATAGTAACCGATAGGCAAAAAAGAAAATTAATGATAAGACGATGCTGGTCAAAGGACCGGCCAAGGCAACATTTATCTCCTGTTTCGGTTGCGAGGGCAGCTCCTCCATCTCCGAGACCCCTCCTATGGGGAGAAGAATGATATCCTTTATCTTAACCCCGTACTTCCGAGCCACCAGACTATGAGCGAACTCGTGAATTATAACGCATAAGAAGATCAGGATTATGCTCACAATACCGAATAAGCCGGAACGGGCCCCCTGCAGCCTGCTCCCATAAAGCCCGATGAAAATCAGGAGCAGAAAGAAAGTGATGTGAACCCTTATCGGTATTCCAAAGAACTTAGCGATCTGAAATGACCATCTCATCGTAAGCCTCCTTTAGAATTATAAATTCGGTTAGAGCAAAATCAGTTAATCCATGGATAATTATGATTAAATAATGTCCTGCTTGTCAAGGTTTTTCTGGATTTAGGGGCGTATTGCAGTTCGACCGGCTCACTGCTCTGACTGTTCGACTGAACTCACAGTCCCTGAGCGAAGTCGAAGACAATACGCCCTTACAAAAAAATTCCCCCTTGATTTTCTAAGTTCTAATAATTAAGTTTCTGCTTGCGTAAAACTAATAAACACCACAACCTTAAACCCGGGAGGTAAAATGGCATACGCTCCAATGAATTATGATGCTTTATTAGGGATGGAGGGGTTCAGCGATACCCTGCTGAAAAACCATTTCACGTTATATCAGGGGTATGTTACCAATACCAACAAGATTCACGATATGTTAGTCGAGCTACACAAAGCTGGGAAAACCGGTGGTCCCGATTATGCAGAGCTGAAGAGAAGGTTTGGCTGGGAATTTAACGGGATGCGGCTGCATGAGCTATATTTTGAGAACCTTGGCGGAAAAACCAAGCTAAATCCGATGGGCAAACTCGGTAAGAAGCTAACCGAGCTTTTCGGTAGCTATGAGCACTGGGAATCAGATTTCAAAACCACCGCCTCAATGAGAGGAATCGGCTGGGTGATTTTGTATCAGGATAATCTTTCCGGAAACCTTTTCAACCAGTGGATTAACGAACATGACGTTGGACATTTAGTCGGCTGTACCCCGATTTTAATTTTGGATGTTTTCGAGCATGCTTTTATGATAGACTATGGTCTAAAAAGGGCGGACTACATCGCCGCCTTTTTCAAGAACATCAAATGGGAAGCAGTTGAGCTCAGGCTGAAGTAAATTACAGGCTGTAGAGACGCATGGCCATGCGTCTCCCAGCTCATCGAGGATGTTATCATCCTCGATGAAATCTCAAGCCCTGGCGGCGGATGATAACATCCGCCAAGAGCGTGGTCAGCTATCTAGACCAACCTTGGCCGCTACGGGTGGGTTGTTGACGACCATTCCTGTCAAACAATCCTTAAGGAGATGCTTAACTCAAACGAGCCCAGCTCTCCTGCCCAGACTGAGGACATCATCGGCCAGTTTTTTTATCAGATATCTATCATGGCTCACAAATAAAATCGAGCCGGGAAAATTTTCCAAAGCATTTTCCAAGGCTTCTCTGGCATCGATATCCAGATGATTGGTCGGCTCATCTAAGATCAAGAAATTTGCCCCGGATAAAAGAAGCTTGGCTATCATCACCTTCCCCTTTTCACCTTCACTTAGATCTTTTATTTTCTTGAAAACCGAATCTCTTCTCAACATCAATGAGCCTAAAACTGTCCTGATCCAAACCGGGTCACCTGATATGTCTGATAAAGTTGCCTCCTCCAGTATGCTCTTCTCCTGGGATAACCCTTTTCTCTCTTGATCGAAATACCCGATTTTGACTTTATGACTTAAAACCACATCGCCTTTATCTGGTTCAATTTCTCCTAATATTATTTTAAGAAGTGTGGTTTTGCCGGATCCATTAGCTCCCGTAAGAGCCAGGTTTTCTCCCTTTAGAATAGAAAAATCCAAATCCGCAAACAGCATTTTATTTCCACAAGATTTAGATAAGTCTGTTACAGACAGGACTAAATTGCCGGACGGAGCCAGGTCGGGAAAATTTAAAGTTACCCTTTTCTCCTCAAACGGTTTTTCCACTCTTTCAATATGTTCGATCCTTTTCTCCACAGCCTTAGCCCTTTTGGCTAACTTGGCAGCAACTGCAGTTATATGTCCCTTGGCTCTACCCCCGCCGATTCTTTGTTTTTCCTTTCGCTTTGCCCAGACTCTTTTTCTCTGTGATTCAATTTTCAATCTTTTGACCTCTTTCCTTTTATCCTCATATTCTCTCCACTGTCTTTCGATCTCCTCTTCTCTTTGCTGGTAAAAACAGGTGTAATTTCCTTTGTACTCTTTTAGAGTTCCTCTTCTTAAATCCCAGATCTTACTAACAGTTTTATCCAATAATGCCCGGTCATGTGAGACTATGAGCAGGGTGCCTTTGAAATTCACAAGCCATTTTTCTAACCATTCCAAGCTGGATAAATCCAGGTGATTGGTGGGCTCGTCCAGGACCATAAAATCAGGCTTGGATAAAAGGATTTTGGCCAAGTTCGCTTTGGTTTTCTGACCGCTGGAAAGCACTTTAAAATCAAGAGCCGTTTCATCCTTGGTGAAGTTCAATCCGCTTAGAGTTTTCTCAGCCTCAGCTTTTACTTCCCAGCCTCCCGCGGACGCAAATCTTTCCTGAAAAAGGGTATACTCAGTTGCTCTGCCCGCATCTGATGAATCTCGCTCTAAATTCTTAAATTCGGAATAGAGTTTTTGTATTTGCGGAAAAGCTTCTAAGGTGTAGTCTAATAAAGACCCTTTATACTCGACAGTGCTTTCCTGTTTCAGGTATCCTATCTGAAGATTTGACTTCGATTGAACTCTTTTACCGGAAACCAACTTTTCTTCTCCAAGGATTATTTTCAAAAGGGTAGTTTTCCCGCATCCATTCGGGCCGATAAGTCCTATCCTGTCACCCGAGTTTATGTCCAAATTTACCTTTTCAAACAGCTTACCTTCGCCAAAAGTATAGCTGAAGCTCACATCTTTTAAGCCTATCAGATGCATATTTTCTCCTCAAATGAAAAAGCCGAGTGAGTTCTCCTCCTCGGCTTTGTGTTAAGCTGGAGTGTCAAACTTTAGTTTGACCCAGATTTTACCAGAAAATAGATATACCAATAGACCCCCAAAAGAAAAACTCAACTTGAAAATTAAAGATGTCTATTGGCTTATTTCACAAGATACAACTCCTTTTTTATATTATAATAATCTGAAAGGAACAGTCAAGTCATTTTTTAATTGCTTTTTGAAAACATTAGAAACGTTCAATCCTGAAGGCATAAGCTTCGCCTCCTCCTGCAGGCAGGTAGACTGAAACACCATTGGAGTAAATTTTCTCATGGTCGCCATTGCAGGTAGTAAGAAGTATATAGTCATCCTTCACCTCAGTAATCGAATCATAGATAATCCCATCTTTGATATTGCAAGCATTAGGGGCAAATTGGGTGGAATCGACCATTAAAGGAACCTCGGTGGTATCAGGCTGGATAATCACTTCTTTGAAAAAGGTCAATTTACTACCTGGGAACTGCCTTATTCTTAAAATCTGTTTCCTTGCTATCCCTTTATTATGGAACTGAATCTGGGATGCCCCACAATAGATGTTAGCTGAACTGCTATCTCCTGAGGCGGATATGACGAAATAATGAGTATCAGTATAAATAGCATAACTTCCATCCTGTAGAATCCATACTCCCTTTGTCCATTCAGCCAGTTTTGACTTAACATCCGAAGGTGGGGTGGAGCAAGAGAAAACCACAAGCAAAAAGCTTATTACCAGAGGGGACAAACTAAATCTTTTCATAAGTTCAGCTCCTTCCGATTGAATATCCATTTCAAAAAAGCGTGCTGGATGAATCAAGCTCATGCAGATTCTTTTTGAGTTGAACCTTAAAGGCAGAGTCTCGATTCATCCAACGCAATTGACTTTCTATTTCACCTCTATATCATAGGGAGAAATATAAAATATTTTCTCCTGGCTCATCTCTTCTAATCTTTCGATATCGTTGAAGATCTTCTTAGAACCCAGGAAGGAGAAAGTCTCTTCAAAGTTAAATCCAAAAAATCCCCATCTTTTAGGTAAGGTTACTATCTCGACTAAACTTTTTTCTTTTATCCCGGCTTTTATTCTGGCGATTTCGATTGCCTGTTTTAACCCGCCCAGCTCATCCACCAGTCCGTTTGCTTTTGCCTGATTCCCGGTCCAGACCCTGCCCCTGCCGATCTGGTCAATTTCTTCAAAGCTTCTCTTCCTCCCTTCAGCCACCTTATTTACAAAATCATCATAAAACTCTTTTGTCTGTTTTTTTACAATCCCTTTTTCCTCCTCAGTAAAACCACGTGTGCTGGTGAAAAAGTCAGAATGTTTTCCTCTTTTTAAAATCTGGGTGGAAAACCCTATCTTTTTGTAAAGACCGGATAAATTAAACTTTCCGGAGATAACCCCGATTGAACCGGTTATGGTGCCTGGATCAGCTATGATTGTATCACCGGGACAGGCGATGAAATATCCCCCTGAGGCGGCTACATCTGACATCGACACGATGAAAGGTTTCTTTCCTTTACAGAGCATGATCTCTCTCCAGATGACATCTGAAGCCATACCTGAGCCGCCTGGGCTATCTATTCTGAAGACGATCGCTTTGATAGTGATGTCCTCTCTGGCTCTTCTGATTGCCCGGGCAATGGTCTCTGACCCCATCGTCTTCCCCAAGAAAAAATTGTTACTGCTTTCTCCTGAATTAATCAGACCAGTGGCAAATATTACTGCGATTTTCTTGGGTATCTCCCAGGTATATTTATAATCTTCCTCCTGGGCATATTTTCTAAAGCCTATCTTGTGCGGTTTTTCACCGGTTAGACCTTTGACTATCTCGTCTACCTGATCATAAAATGCTAAATCATCCACCAGCCCTTGTTCTTTTGCTTCTCTGGCTGTAAAAGGACCCTGATCGATTTTCGATTTCAAATCCTGCTGGCTTATTCCCCTTTGTTCAGCGATTTCTTTAGTCATCTGCTCGTACAGGTCATCTAAAAGCCAGTTCTCCATCTCCCGGTGAGCTTGTGACATAGAATCCCTGGTCACAAGGTCTGAGGCGCTCTTATAATCGCCGACATGCACCAGGTCTGCCTCGATCCCCAATTTTTCTAATGTTTGTTTGATAAAGGTTACCTCAGCGGAAATACCGGTTAAGGATAAATATCCAGTGGGAAGCATCACGATTCTGTCTCCGGAGGATGCCAGATAATATTCCTTATTCCCGCCCTGTTCCATAAAGAAGACCACCTTTTTCCCGCTCTGACGGAAATCAAGAAAAGCCTCTCTTAACTCCTGAATCTTGCCGGGGCCGGCATTCAAAAAATCGAGCCTGACAATCAGCCCCTTGATCCTTCTATCCTTTTTTGCTTTTTCGATTTCCTGAATTATGTCTAAAAGTGTAACCTTTCTGCCGCCAAACAGGCTGAAGCTTTTCTCCTCGTCTATGTTGCCGGAGAGCTTCAGCTCTAAGAAATTATCCTTCCTCTGCCAGAAAGTCCTGTACCTTTCGCTGGCAAAATTCCAGTAAACTACGCCTTTTTGATATTTGCTGTTCTTGTCTATTGCATTATAGGTACCCAGCCCTGAAAACTGGAAATTAAACCTGAAATTGATTCCATAATTCCCTTTATTATCTATGTCTCCTGCCAGGAGTAGACCATCTAAAGGCTCAACTGAAACCTGGTATCTGGTCCTGGCATCTTTTAACTTTTCTTTTTCATCCATCATTCCATCTATGGAGAAAGTAATCCGGTCACTTAAAGGTCTTAAAGCCAATCCCAGATCAAATGAGATATTCGTTTTCACGTCTCGAAAAACCGGGCGATTCAGGTCTTTGGCAATTCCACCTAAGGAGATAAAGGAAAACGGCCTGATTAAGAAGCCGGCATTCCAGGATTTCAGCCCATGATAATCTTTGTCTTTAGACCCGAACCAGGAATACACAGTGCCTAAGTAGAATCCGTCAACGAGCTTAAATCCTGTGCCTAAACTATATTTCCTGTATGCAGGTTTATCCATATTCCCCAGCCATTCTGCTGAGAACCCTAAACCGTGCGTGGACAAAAACAAGGCATAATCGCCTTTGAAACTCGAATCAGAATAAGTATGCAGAAAATATCCCTGGAAACCCCTGTTCCATCCCAGACCGGCTGGGTTAAACTTAAGACTTAATGCATCATCCGAGTTTGCGGCTGAATTATAGGGAAGAAAAAATCCCTCGGTAGGTGAAAGTCCCACGCCAAGGGAAGTAGAAGAGAAAACTAAAATAAAAATTATACACAAAAATTTTGAACTATTAGACATCTTACCTCCTTTTGTTTTTAAAATTACGTTTTTACCTCTTAAGAAGTTCCCTTTTTGTTGCGAACTATCTCGTATAACAAAACCCCTGCGGCAACTGAGGCATTCAAAGACTCCGCCTTGCCAAAGATGGGAATTTTTATCTTTTCATCTGCTAAATTTGACACCTCTTTCCTTACCCCTGAAGCCTCGCTTCCTATTAAAAGACAGATTTTTTCGGGATAACTTATTTTAGTATGGTCCTTCCCCTTATGAACTTCTGAGGAAAAAATTTTGAATCCTGAGACTTTCATTTCCGGAAGAACCTCTTTTAAATCCAGACCTTCAATTACCGGCAGATGAAAGAGAGAACCCATGGTCGAGCGAACAACCTTGGTATTATAAAGCTCAACGCACCCCTTCGACAGCAGAACCCCATCTGCACCAGCCGCATCTGCTGTTCTTATCATTGTACCAAGGTTTCCTGGATCTCGGATATTATCCAGACTCAGAAGTAGAGAAGCTTCCTTGAGAAAATCTCTGCTGAGAGTGAACTTTCTCTTTTTCACCACTGCCACAATCCCTTGAGGTGTTTCAGTGTCAGCCAATTTCTCTATTTCTTTTTTCTTTACCCTGAATATTTCTATTCCTTTTTTACTGAACCCCTCAAGCAGCTTCTGACCTTCTGGAGATTCACCAAACTCACTGAAAAAAAGAACCAGCTCGGTTTCCCAGTTGGAGGAAAAAGCCTCCTGACAAAGGCGAAGACCCTCGATTAAGAACTTTTCTTCTTTTCCCCTCCCCTTTTCAGTTTTTAATCTGTAAATCTGTCTTAATTTTTCCTTGGTTAGCTCCTGCATAGGTATTCTCCGGATATTTTAAGAGCAAAATAGACAATTGATGATTCTTTGTCAATTTATGTTTTGGATTTTCCCCTCTCCTTGCAGTAGAGGGTTAGGGTGAGGTTCTCAGTAAGTCAGACATCCTTGTCTGACAATCTGGCACAGACAGGAATGTCTGTGTAACCTCGTTCAACAAATCGGCAAACCCAAATTGCCCGCAATATGGTTAGCTTATTTTGTCATTCTGAGGGAGTCTAAATGAACGACCGAAGAATCTGTGAAAGTTCTACATCACAGTTAGATTCTTCGTCTCTACGAGCCGTAAGGCTTTTAACGGCCTGCGGACTCAGAATGACATATCATCATTTGACAAAAGATAAACTTGCTTTTTGCCATTCAAACCGTTAAAATAACTTTGTAGCAGTCTTAAGAAAAAGAACCTCAATAGATATAAAAATGTCTTTTCTCAAAAAATATTTTCTCACTCTTTTCTTAATCCTTTTCTCGGCGTTGAGTACACCTGCGGAACAGGGGAAAACGATTATACGCCTGGAAAAAACCGGGCTTAAAACTGGAGAACTTTTTCAGCCTTATCCCCTTTCCAGCTCAAAAGGAAAGATAGGGCTGGCTTTAGCCGGGGGCGGAGCACGGGGCTTAGCCCAGATAGGGGTCCTGAAGGTTTTCGAAAGGGAGAAAATCCCGGTAGATTTTATTGCCGGGACCAGCATGGGCGGGATAATCGGAGGGCTTTATGCCTGCGGCTATTCTGCAGAGGACCTGGAGAAATTAGCTTTGCAGATTAACTGGCAGGACCTTTTCTCCAATGCCCCTCCCAGGCTTTCCTTACTCCCTTCTCAGAGGGAAGAAAACGAGAAATACCTTTTTCAGATATATTTTGAGGGATTTAAACCTTCCATCCCAAAAGGGTTGATTACGGGCCAGAAACTGACTAACCTTTTTACCCAGCTTACTATGCAGGCAAATTTCGAAGCTGGTTCGAATTTCGACAAGCTTAAAATCCCCTTTCGGGCAGTGACGACCGACTTAGCCACAGGCCAGGAGATAGTCTTAGGTTCAGGAGATCTTTCTGAAGCCTTAAGAGCCACCATGGCAATCCCCCTGGTCTTTACCCCGGTGGAATTGAGTGGAAGGCTTTTGGTGGACGGAGGATTAGTTGATCCTATTCCGGTTGAAGTCACCAGGAATATGGGAGCAGATTTTGTAATCGCGGTCAACACCTCATCTGAGCTTTTATCCTCCTCCAGAATTAAGGACCCTCTGGATATTGCTAATCAGACCACCTCCATAATGACCTTAGAAAGAAAAGAACAGGAATTGAAAAAAGCTGATTTTATTATCTCCCCTGACCTTTACCCTTATTCCTCAACCAGTTTTGAAAAAACTGCTGAGCTTATCAAGATGGGAGAAAGGGTGGCTGATAGTTTAGTCCCGCAACTGGAATTGCTCCTTTCCAGATCTAATAAACCCTCAGCCGATTCTGTTTACCCGATCAAAGATGTCGAAATCGCAGGAAGTGAAGACCTTCTGCCTGCCCCGCTGAAGATTAGTCTGAAATTGAGAAAAGGTGAGACTGTATCACTGTTTGATCTCAGGTCCGATTTGAAAGACCTTTATTCCACCGGTTATTTCAAAGATGCTTATGCCGAGATGTCCAGAGGGAGTGGAGATTATTCGCTGACCTATCATCTAAAGGAAAACCCACTTTTCAATCACGTAGAGTTCTCAGGTAACAGGCTTTTCACCTCTGAGGAGTTGGAAAAGAAAATCTCTTTTCCCTCTGAAGGGGTTGCAAACTTCAAAATCTTGCAGGAGAAGTTAAACCAGGTCATCAGGCTTTACCAGAATTCAGGGTATTCCCTGGCTCATATTGAAAGCCTGGATTATAATTCATCCACTGGAATTCTAAAGGTAGCAATTGACGAGGGGATCATCTCTAAAATCGAGCTTTCTGGAAACAAGAGGACTAAAAACTGGATGGTCACCCGCAACCTGCCTTTGAAAGAAGGTCAGCCTTACAATTCCAGATTAATCCAGAAAGGTCTTTCCAACCTTTACAGCACCGGGCTTTTTGAGGCCATTTACTTGAAAATCTTGCCTCAAAATGGCCAGAATGATGATAAGGTGCTGAAGCTTGACCTGCAGGAGAAAAAGTTCTCTTTCTTAAGAGGCGGAGCTCATTACAATGATGAATATTACACCGAAGGTTTTATCGAAGCTGGGGATAATAACATATTCGGAATAGGGAATGAGATCTATGCGCACCTGCAATATGGCAAACGGAAAGAAAACTATAGCCTGAATTTCAAAGCTGACCGGATCTTCAAAACCTACCTCACTTATAAACTCAACCTTTACTGGCAAAGAGAGGAGCGAAGGATTTATTCTGAGCATAAAAGGGTGGATTCATTTGAGGAGAAAAGAATGGGCGGTTTATTCTCCTTCGGACAACAGATTGCCAGGCTGGGCAAAGCTTCCTTAGAGGGGAGAGTAGAAAAGGTCAAGACCGAATTTGAAAGCACAAGGCTGAAAGAGAACTACCAGGTCACCAGCTTGATCTTCAGGTCTATAGTAGATAATTTAGACAAGTTCCCATTCCCGGATAGAGGAAAATATCATTATCTCTATGCTGAACTCTCCGGAAAGGTCTTTGGCGGGGACTTAAGCTACAGGAAATTCTTCTCCTCTTTGGAATCTTATTTCCCCTTAAGCTCAAGACTTAATTTCCATCCCAAAATAGCCATAGCCTTATCGGATGGAGACCTTCCTTTAGCTGAAAAGTTCACCCTTGGTGGATTTGGAACCTTAGGCGGATTTTATGACCAGGAGCTAAAAGGGGACAAGCTCTTGCTTCTTAACCTGGGCTTAAGATACAAGTTTTACAAAAGATGGTATTTCACCCTGAGATACGACTCCGGCAACACCTGGCCCAATTTGGAATCGATCAAGCTGAAAAACCTGAGGAACTCAATCCTTTCCATCCTCTCAGTCTCAACCCCCATCGGACCCATAGAATTCGCCTACGGCAGAGCGGAGAAAAAAATCGATAAGTTCTATTTTAGGATGGGACTGGAGTTCTAAAGGACATCAAGAATGATACTGTATGTGTAGAACAGCAACCGAGCCAACCCCTCATTCCTTGCTACTCACTACTCACACCTGTCCTACGGATCCGTTTCTCGGACAGTTCTCAGACTGGGGAGGGTTTTGAGAGTAAATAACACTTGATTTCGGAGACAGATTAGAATAAAATGCCTCTTACTTAATAAAACCTTTGATAGGATGGTGAGTAGAGAATGAAGAAGACAATAGAAGTTTTAAATCAACTTCAGAAAAAAGGCTTAATCCAAGATTATGCCATTGGTGGCGGAATTGCGACGATCTTCTACGTTGAGCCTTTCTTCACTTATGACCTGGATGTGTTTATAATCCCTTCGGGCACGGTAAAAGAGCAGAATCTGATTTTGCTATCTCCCATATATAGTTATTTAGAGGCTAAGGGCTATAAATGGAAAGGAGAACATATTATTATAGAAGGAGTCCCGGTGCAGTTCATTCCCGCGGACGAACTTGAAAAGGAGGCAGTCACCAGGGCAAAAGCAGTAGAATACGAAGGGGTCAAAACCAGGGTGATGGCACCTGAATATCTGGTAGCAGTGCTTCTAAGGACCGGCAGAAAAAAAGACCTGGAAAAAATTGAAAAGCTTTTGGAGCAAACCAAAATAGACAAAAGAAAACTTGGAGCCATCTTGCGCAAGTATGGTTTGACCAGAAAATTTGATCTTTTGTGAAGGAGAACTACCATGCGTGGTAAAAAAGTTAGTCAGATGAAGATCCTTATAAGGGGTAATAAAATAATCACCCGAAAAAAGCTTTTTGAAAAAAAAGAAAAGTTTCACAGAGAGCAGGCAAAACTTCCTTTCGAGGAAAAAATAAAAATACTTATCCGCCTGCAGGAGATCGCCCAAAGTGTCCATAAATCCACCGCTGGCAAAAAAATAGGAGTGTGGAAAATTCACTCCAAATCACGGAGCAAATAGAACCGCAAACAAGCCTCACCGCTCGCTACTCACACCTGCTGTTTTCGGAATGGGGCTGGAGTTTTGAAGATAAAAGGGCTTGATTTATGAAAGAGGATAGGGTAAAATAAGAAAGTGAAAGCGATTGTCCCCTTAGATTTCATTCAGCAGAGAATCTTTCTGATACGCGGGCACAAAGTGATGTTGAGTCCTACCCTTGCGGAATTGTACGGGGTCGAGGTGAGGGCTTTGATTCAGGCGGTAAAGCGTAACCGAGAAAGGTTTCCTGAGGATTTCATGTTTCAGTTGACGGATAATGAATTTAGAAACTTGAAATCACAAATTGTGATTTCAAGCTGGGGCGGTGCCCGACGGGCTAACCCCTATGCATTTACTGAACAAGGAGTGGCCATGCTCTCCAGCGTATTACGCAGCAGGCAAGCTATTCAGGTCAACATCGCAATTATGCGAGCTTTCGTCAAGCTGAGAGAGGTTCTTTCTACTCATAAAGAGCTGGCACAAAAATTGGACCAGCTGGAGAGAAAAATCGAAAAACATGACGTAGAGATACGCTCGATTTTTCAAGCAATTCGACAACTGATGATACCCTCTGAGAAGTCCAAGTCGAAGATAGGGTTTCGAAAAGATTGATGCGGGAACCAACCCTTTGCCCTCGCTACTCGCTACTCACACCTGCATTTCTCAGACTAGGGCTGGAGTTTTGAGGAGAGCATGGCACAAATTTAGACTTGATTTATAAAAGGGAATAGGCTAAAATAGAAAAGAAATATAGGTGAATATAATGAAAAAACCTTGGTCCATTTCAACAACAGTAAGAAGTCCTGAGAGATTAAGAGATTTTTTAACAGTTTTAAAAGAATTCGAAGGCCAGGAATTCAATAAGGAAAACCAAATAAAATATCAGGTGCTATTGATTCAAAACAAATTCTATAAGCCTAGAAATATACCCTTAAAATTTAGAGAGTATTTTCAGAAACCAGAACTCGGTATACCTTATGAAGTAGCTGAGGAAATTTTCTATTTTAAAAATTATGAAGACCCACCAATGCGAGGAAGACAATCAGCAAACCCATTGAATAAACTGGGATTTGCAATAGCAAGAGAAGGTTCTGGACCAATTCAAATTACCGAATTGGGCAACAAGTTTCTAGCAGGTGATTATGATATTGGTTTCATATTTTTTAAGAGTTTGTTGAAACTCCAATTCCCAAATCCATGGAGTGCTGATTTTTCAGAGAAGGAAGGTTTTAATATAATGCCTTTAGTGGCAACAATGCACCTTCTTGAAAGACTTAATAGAAAATCTACAAAAATAGGTTTAGACAAAACAGAATTTAGCATTTTTGTCCCTACATTAATAAACGCCAATCAGATCGATGAGTATGTTGAGAAGATTTCAGAATTCAGAAAGGAAAAACACAAGGACAAATACATTACTAATTTCACCAAAGAATTCTATGAGACAAAAAAAGTGGCTGAAAAAAAGATAAAAAACTTATTTGATTACGGTGACAATATAATGAGATATTTCAGGCTAACCAGATATTTCAAAATTACAATGGATCCTTTAGGATATTATTGGACTATTAATTTAGAGCCTTCGAGAATGGTTGAAATAGAACAACTTTTAAAACTGAATAATGGAGAGGCAATTAAATTTAAAAATCTAACAGACTATCTGAATTATCTTTCTGATATTACAAAGCCTGAATTGCCTTGGGAGAAAATAGAAAATTTAGCAAAAGTAACACTATCGTTAAAAAATGGAATCACTGAGTTAATAAATAGGGAGAGGATGAAGGTATCCCAAAAAGAACAAGAACTTTTAATTATAGATATTAAAAAACTCTCAAAACAACAATTGGAAAATTATACTTCTGAATTGAGAACATTTAATTTGGAACTTAAAGAACGACTAAGAAAAGCACAAATATTAGGTGATGCTAAAAAAATACAAGAAACAATTGATATACTGAAAAACATTCAAAAATATAGAAAAACATTGGAAAAGAAAGCTCCAGAGCAATTTGAAAAACTGATAACACAAGCGCTAAAGGAAATGAACGATGAAATTCTGATTAAAGCTAATTATCCAGTTGATGACGACGGTGAACCTATAAGTCATTCTCCCGGAAACAAACCGGATATGGAATGTTACTATCAAACTTTTAAAGCAATTTGCGAAGTCACCTTAAATACCTCAAGTTTACAGTGGGTTCAAGAAGGGCAGCCTGTTATGCGACATTTAAGAGATTTTGAGACCCAGCATCAAAATGATGAGGTATTTTGTCTATTTATAGCACCTCAAATTCATAATGATACATATTCTCAGTTTTGGATTTCTGTAAAGTATGAATACAATGGGTTGCGTCAAAGAATAGTACCCATAACGACAGATCAATTTACAATTCTTATGGATACTTTATTAGACTTTGTGAAGCAAGGCAGAAGATTTTCACATAGAGAATTATATGATTTATACAGTCAAATAATTAATCAAACAGTTCAGCTGAACAGTTTTACCGATTGGGCAACTTATATACCGGAAGCCGTTAAAGAATGGCGACAGAGGATGATTTCATAATGAAAATTAATCAAGTATATTTAGGCAATTGCGTGGAGATAATGGAGAAAGAGATTGAGAAGAATAGTATAGATCTCATATATGCAGACCCTCCATATAACTTATCTGGAAAGGAATTGACTTTAATCAATAACAAAACAGGCGGACCATTCTATAAAATGAACGAAAAATGGGATACCTGGAAATATGAGGATTATCTTGTTTTTACAGAAAGATGGATCGGCAAATCGTGGGATGTCTTAAAACCTGCCGGCAGTATATATATCTCCTGCACTTATCACAGTATAGCAGAAATGATATTTATTGCTAAGAAAATAGGGTTTAAATTAAATAATATAATAACCTGGTATAAGACGAATGCTATGCCAAACATAACGAGACGAACTTTTACCCACGCTACTGAATACGTTTGCTGGTTTGTGAAAGGTAATAATTGGAAATTCAATTATGAAAGGTTAAAGGAAATTAATCCTCATAGAACAAAAGATGGAAAGCCAAAGCAAGTAAGAGATTTTATAGATTTTATCGAACTTCCTATTGTTCAGGGTAAGGAACGTATAAAGGGTAGAAATGGTAGAGCTATACACCCTACTCAGAAACCAGAGAAATTGATAGAACTAATTATAATTTCATCTTCGAATGAAAATGACTTAGTGCTTGACCCTTTCTTCGGAACTGGCACCACCGGCGTTGTGGCGTCTAGATTAAAGAGGAAGTGGATTGGAATCGAGGCGAACAATGAGTATTTTAAAGTTGCCAATAAAAGGATAGTAGTGCATAAAGGAAACTAAAATGGTAAATATAAAGTTATTCAAAGGAGATGCTCTAAAATTACTTAAAGATATAGAATCTAAAAGTGTCGATTTAATTTTTGCAGATCCGCCTTATAATCTTTCTGGTGAAAATTATCTCACTTGTAAGAGCGGGAAGATTGCAGTATGTGATAAGGGTTCATGGGATCAGATAGAAAATATCCATGAATTTAACAGCAACTGGGTAGAGGAGTGCACCAGAGTTCTAAAAGACGACGGAACAATATGGATTTCAGGAACTTTACATAATCATCCATCTATTGGAGTAATCTTAAAAAAATTAAAACTTTGGATAATAAATGATATTATATGGTTTAAACCTAATGCACCGCCTTTGATGCAAAAAAACCGTTTTGTTCCATCAACCGAACTAATATGGATAGCGAGTAAATCCAAGAAATATTATTTTAACTATGAAATCGCAAAAAGAATAAGTAATGGAAAGCAGATGAGAAATTTGTGGATTATATCTGCTGAAAGGCATATAACTTCTCATCCCACAGAAAAACCCGAGAAGCTCTTGGAAAGAATAGTGTTAATTGGAAGTAAAGAAGGTGCTACTATTCTCGACCCCTTTATGGGTTCAGGGACTACTGGAGTTGTAGCGAAGCGTTTGAACAGAAATTTTATAGGAATTGAAATTGCTGATGTTTATTTTGAGATGGCTAAAAAAAGAATAGAGAGTACCCATCTGGAACTTAACTTAGTCAATTTTTGGGAAAACATAAAAGATAGTAAAAGTGTCCAACTCAATTTTGATACTAAAAAAAATAAAAAGAATGTTTACATTGAGCCGAACTCTTCTGTTCCTCGCTCTGACCCTTATTTGCCAGCACCTTAGTCTTAATCCATTCTGAGAAGATAGAAAAAAGTAATAAGCTCTTACTGACTTACACCCAAATCGTCTCTTCCCTTTTGCACCCCGTAGAGATTAAAAATATTTTTGCCCCGCTTTGGTCTTGTATGAATTTGAGGTAGTCTTTGGTCTTCGGGGGGAGTTTTTTGTAGTCTCTTATCCCGTTGGTATTTTGTTTCCACCCGGGAAGGTTTTTATATACGGGTGTGCAGTTCTCTAAAATCTCAACTTCGTTTGAGAACTCTTTTAAAGTCTTCCCTTTGTATTTATACCCGGTGCAAACCTTTATTGTTTCCAGCCCGTCTAAAACGTCCAATTTGGTCAGGGCAATTTTTTTAATTCCGTTTATCATCACCGCATATTTTAAAATCAAAAGGTCTAACCACCCGCATCTTCTGGGTCTGCCGGTTGTGGCTCCGAACTCGTTTCCTTTTTCCTGCAGGTATTTCCCGGTCTCGTCTTTCAGCTCTGTGGGAAAAGGCCCATTCCCCACCCTGGTGGTATAGGCTTTGGAAACCCCGATCACCTCATCGATTGAAGTCGGAGGAACGCCCAATCCGGTGCAGGCGCCACCGGCTGTGGTGTTGGAGGAGGTCACATAAGGATATGTTCCGAAATCCACGTCCAAAAGCGTTCCTTGTGCCCCTTCAAAAAGAATGTTTTTACCTTGTTTGATCGCCTTATTCAAAAAAGAGGCTGTATCAATCATCAAAGAGGCGACCCTGTTTTTATACTCCAGAAAACTCAGACAATGCTCCCATAAGGAGGAAAGCTCTGTCTCCGAAAGACTGTTCAGGCATCTGCTTTTATCCTTTATATTCTCCTCGATCTTAGAACGGAAGACTTTCTCATCGAAAAGGTCGATCAGGCGAAGACCTCTTCTTCCGATTTTATCTAAATAAGCTGGACCAATCCCCTTAAGAGTTGTCCCGATCTTGGAATTTCCCCTTTTACCTTCTTCTATCCTTTCCATATCCTTATGATAAGGCATAACTAAATGCGCATTTTTGCTGATAAAAATCCTTCTGTCGACCTTTATCCCTTTACTTTGTAACTCCTCCAATTCTAAAAAGAAAAGCTGCAAATCAAGAGCCACTCCGTTTCCAATTATGCAGATCTTATTCTTGTGGAGTATACCAGAAGGGATAAGATGGAGTATGAACTTTTTTGAATCGATAACCACAGTATGCCCGGCATTAGCCCCACCCTGGTACCGGGCAATGATATCTGCTTTTTCCGAAAGTAAATCTACGATCTTCCCTTTCCCCTCATCCCCCCACTGCATCCCCACCACAATCCGGTTAGACATTTTTCACCCCTGAATTTGAGTCTCCCAAAAAACTGGAGCGTAAAACTTTAGTTTTACCTTTTTTCCTGTGACAGATTTTAGCTCGGAGGGGATGTTCTCATCCCCGTTATCTTTTGCTCTTCGTTGGTGTCCTCACCAATGAAGATAGAATCTGTTGGTCTGGAGACCAACCGATAGCATACCCAAATGTTTTGCCCGTTGTGTCAGGTCCTAAGACCTGACACATTCTCTGTCTGGAGTAGCTCCAGACAGAACTAACCCTCAACCTATTCTCTATTTTGTCTTCCTCTGGAAAACCTCATCTACCAGACCGTAAGCTTTAGCCTCATCCGGAGACATAAAGTAGTTGCGGTCAGTATCCTTGACTATTTTATCTATGGGTTGACCAGTATGCCGGGATAATATATCGTTCAGAATCTCCCTGACAGTCCTCATCTCCTTAGTCTGGATCTCGATATCGCTGACCTGTCCCTGAACTCCTCCCCAGGGCTGATGGATCAATACCCTGGAATGAGGCAGGGCTGCCCTTTTACCTTTTGACCCGCCGGCTAAAAGAAGCGCGGCTATGCTGGCAGCTAACCCTACACAGGTCGTGGCAACTGCCGGCTTGACAAACTGCATCGTATCGTAAATCGCCAGACCGGAGGTGACAATCCCGCCAGGTGAGTTTATGTAGATATTGATATCTTTGTCCGGATCCTCTGCATCCAGGAAAAGCAGTTGAGCGATCACCAAGTTGGCGATATTATCGTCAATCGGCGAGCCGATGAAGATTATCCGGTCTTTTAAAAGCCGCGAGAAGATGTCATAGGCTCTTTCTCCTCTTCCGGTCTGCTCGATAACAAACGGCACCAGGGTCATACACTCTCCTTTTAAATGATTGACGGGCAAGGTGCCCATCCTACGAAAACCTCACACCTTCTGCTCACGTAGGAGGGGCTCCCACCCCCGCTGACCTAATTTCCTTCGTTTATTTTACAATTCCTTTCAGGGTGTAATGATCTTTTTTTCCTCTTTTTTCTCGAGGGATTCTTTTACAATTTCCTCTTTGACCTCGGAGTTTTTAATGATGAACTCTATCACCTTATCTTCCAAGATCGTCTCCTTGATATCCTTGATCTTTTTCTTCTGAGCTATGAACTCTTTGGCCTGCTTTAACTCCAGGGAATTAGCTCTGGCGAAATTCTCCACCCACTTGTCCGTATCTTCCTTGGTGACCTCGATTTTCTCTTTTTTGACTATCTCGTGCATTAAAAACTCCCACCTTATCCTGGATAAACCTAACTCCTTATACTGCTCCCGGAGTTTTTCCTCATCCACATTTTTATAGCTTTTTTTAAAATCCTCAACCAGATTGTCCAGATAAAGATTTAATAAGGATTCCGGCACCTCGAAGCCATTTTTCTCCACCACCTGTTTAATCACCTGACTGGCTAAATCTTTTTCCGCCTCCCTCTGCGATTCTTTTTCCAGGTCCTCTTTTATTTTTTTCTTCAGTTCATCTAAGCTTTTATATTCCCCTAAACCTTTAGCGAAGTCATCATTTATCTGTGCCAGGATTTTCTCCTTGATCTCTTTTATCCTGACTTTGTACTTGATGATTTTTCCTGCTAGGTTTTTCTCAAAATACTCTTTTGGATAGATCGCCTCGATCTCTTTTTCCTCACCTGGCTTTGCACCCAGAAGTCCGCGGTAAAATTCGGTTAACAGATTTTCTTTTTTCAGCCAGATCTGCTGGTTTTCTGTTTTCTTTTTAGCTTTACTCTCTTCTCCAGATAGCTCCTCTAAGTCGACAATCAGAAAATCTCCATCCTTTACCTCTCTTTCCACAGAATGAAGCTCCGCATTTTTGTCCTGAAGGTAATTCAAGGCATTCTGAACATGCCCTTCTGTGATCTGGATTATTTTCTTTTTTAGCTGCAGCCCTTTGAAATCTTTCAGCTCTATCTCCGGCCGGATTTCGATCAAAACTTTAAACTGTAAGGGAATTCCCTCTTTGAAATCTATCTCCTCTTTTAAAATCGGAAGGGTCAGAGGAGTCAAATTGCTTTGATTTACCGCCTCTTCGTAAGCCTGAGGTAAAAGTTTATCCAGAACATCTTTGGTCACCGCCTCTTTGTAACGGGATTTGATCATTTCTAATGGAGCTTTCCCCTTGCGGAAACCCGGTATCCTGACTTTCCTCTGATACTCCTGATAGACTGAGTCAAATTCCCCCTTAACCTTTTCCACCGGGATTTCAATTTCCAGGACTCTTTTCCAGGCTTTATCCTTGGTGACGTTTACTTTCAATACTCCTCCTCAGTTGAGTCTGACACACAGGTGCGAAAGGGGGGAGTTGAACCCCCAAGGGCGTAGCCCACTGGATCCTAAATCCAGCGCGTATGCCAATTCCGCCACTTTCGCCTTAAAAACCTTTTAATAAACGTAGATAATAAATCAAATTTTTGAATTAATGCAAGCGAAAACGTTTTGGGGATCTTAAATTTCTTCGATTCCCGGATCTCCTTTCTCCCGATCTTTTAAATAAATCTTGATATTTTCATTGACAACTACTTCTCCAAATTCTAAATTATACTTTGCAGCTTTAGGGAAGTTTTTTTACATTAACTATCTACTATCAACCATTAACCAATAAAGCGGAGGTTTTTGTATGAAGACCTTGGCTAACCTCTTGATCGCTCTGGCAGCCATCGCTTTTGTCTTGGCTATAATCTTCAGGCTGGCTAATATTATGCCTTTGGGACTGGCATCCCAGAGTGCCTTCCGGTTTGCAATCGGCTGTCTGCTATTTGCTTTAAGCTTTATTTTGATGGAGCTCAGAGATAAGAAAGCTTGAGCAGGGTTGGGAGTATTTATTAGATAGAAATTTGTACGCGATATCATTTACCAGGGATAAAAAAAGCCATCCAGACAGATGGCTTTTTTTCTTTCTTTTGCTTTTAGCCTTACTTTATAATCACGAATTTCCCTATCTGGTTACCGGATTTGGATTCTATGTTGTAAAGATAGATCCCGGATACCACCGCCTGGGTGTTCTGATTGATCAGGTCCCAGTAATCATAACCCGCGGTCGGATCATCCTCTGCCTTT